>JAFTHD010000260.1 GCA_017457585.1 Bacillota bacterium
ATTTTTTTGATTTTAAAGGGAAATAAACGCCCCTTAAGGGAAAGTTTTTAGAATATGATTATAGAACACATCCACATGCGCATAGATGAAAAACAGTTGAAATTAATGGGTTTGTACGCCGTATGATGCCAACAAGTGGATGGTAATTTATAGAAATCAAGAGGGGTAAAGCCTTGCCGTAAGGGGACTGCTTATAATTTGCCCTTACGCTTCGCCCTTCAGGTTCATCCCGACAATGCCGACGATTATGATGCCCATCCCTACGAAATCAGCCCAGTTGAGACCTGAATGAAGCAGGAAAACGGAAATCATCGCGACCACGATGATGGAGACTCCGGACCAGACTGCGAATCCGATGGCCAGATTGATCACCTTCAGACTTTTTGCGAAGAAGAAATAGCACATTCCATAAAAGAAGATGCACAGAAGACTTGGAAAAAGATTTGTGAAGCCATCCGTATAAGTGATGCAGATATTTCCGAACTGCTCAAACAAGATACAAAGAACGAAATAGATGTATGCTGTTTTTTTGCTCATTTCTTTTGACATGGGACAAATCTCCTTATATGGATTACAACGTACCAAACAGGTGAATGAAGACGAGGCCAAAGGCAATCAGGCCTATACAGAATACGCCTGTCTTCGTAAGGTGCTGTTTGAAATAGAATACGGAAATAAATGAAGAGATGATAATGCCCAAGGCCACCCAGATGGCATAAGCAATGCTGATATCGATGGTGAGAATTGCCTTAGAAAGAAGAAAATAATTCAGCAGAGCGAGTGCTATTCCGGAAGCGGATTGTACAGGTTTCGTGAATCCATCGGAAGCGGTGAGCAGTGAGCAGGAAAGTAAGTTTGCTGCAATACAAGCAGATAATAAAATATATGCTGTGATCATAGCTTTTTCCTTTCAATATATTATATTTTGTTTTATCGATCAGGCCCAGTCCTTTAAGCCTTTGCGCTGATTTTCCATAACGCGATCCAGATCGAGAGGCTGCTTTTCTTCAAGCAAATAGTTTCGAAGCTCGTCGATGCCGCGACCTGTTACGCTGTCCACAGGGAAGATCTTGTCGCATCCGGCCTCGGCCAGCCACTGCCATACCATTGGAACGTTGGCATTTGGGGCGTCGATCTTCGTGATGATTCCAATCATGGGACGATTGACTACGCCAACGATAGCCGGGTCAAAGAGATTGTAAGGCTCGTCCGCACCGCAGAGGAGACCCACAACATCCGAATCAAAGGAAAAAATGCCTAACGCCATGGCGAGAGACTTTGTTTCTGCATATTCTCCCGGAGTATCGATGGTGATATCCCAGGTCTTAACGTATTGTGTTTTGACGTAGTGTACTTTTTCTCCCTTGAGAGCCTGTGTAAGAGATGTCTTGCCGGCTTCAGAGCGACCGCAGAGAAACAGTTTGCGCATAAATGTTTACTCCCTATGAATTGATGAGCGTTTAGATGATCCATTAAACATGTGAGATGGGACAAACGGTGTAGCCCATTGCGTCTTCAAAGTATCTGCAATTTTCTTCAATTGCGCTGTCAACTTCTGCGCGAGGGCCGGTGATGATCATCGATCCGCTGAAACGATCCATAAATCCCAGGTCTACATCGCCCCATTTAACGGCGATGTCTGCTGCGATCACGACGGATTCAGGTGGATGAATGTGGAGGATTCCGATTGATTTGCCTGTAGGGTCAGCTCCGGCGTGAAAACCGATGTCAAGCCCCAGGTTTTTGTAGACGCTGTAGTCAGAGGTGCCGATGACATGAGCAAGCGTAATCTCTTTGCCAGAGACGAGAGGTGATATGATACGCACCTGTCCGCCTTTGGCGTACTGCATCGCTTCCTGTATTATAGATTCAATAGCGGCACGATTGCCATCACCGCTGCCCGGCGTTGCCTTGAATCCCACAGCTCCGTCCTCCTGTAGTAGTAAATGAAATGAAATATATCAAAGTCTGTAATCGTGCTCCCAAATGGAGAGAACGATGAATTAGCATGATTTGTGATGTAATGATATTAAGGTAGAAAACTGAAATGTCACCTTTTCGTGATAGGGCAGACTACATACCCCAGCGTATCGCGGAAGTAGTGTACGATTTCCTCAATCGCCGTCGTGACCTCAGCAATCTCACCTGTGATGATCAGTGTACCGCTGAATCTGTCGGCGAATCCGAGATAGACATTGCCGCTCTTTACTGCGATATCCGAAGCGATGACGGCAGATTCCGGCGGAGTCAGGTTCATGATCCCGATAGCGGATGTTCTATAATCGATATCCGGGTTGAGACCGAGTTTCTGATATACGATAGGCAGAGGCCCTCCGATAATGTGTGCAAGGGTAATTTCCTTTCCTGCTACAAGTTCCTGAACGATTCTCATCTGTCCGGAACCAGGGTTATGCTCCCGATTGATATCCATGCTACAGAACCTCCTTTCTATGGTGATACTATTACAACAATACTGCAAATTTGCCGCCTCGTCAATTTCTTTCAGGGAAAAAACTTTTCAAAGGATTCCCCTATAGGGAATGTTTGGGAGCAATTTGGGAATTATGCCCTGTCATTTTTTGGGCTTGGTGCTACATTTTTAACTACAAAAATTGGCGAAATTGTGCGGCTTGGGCGGTCGCCTGTATGGCAATTTAATCGAAATGCTCCCAAATTAAACTAACTTATTGACATTACTCTAAGAGTAACTTGTAAAATGAATATGACTCTTTATAACCATTTTTGGCATTACATTTTCATGTACGAATGAAAGGTGAAAGTGAATACGTTAGAGAAAGGAGTTAATGCAAATGCCTAGATTTTATGGTAGAGAAGCTGTGGGATTCATTGAGACGATAGGTATGGTTCCTGCACTGGAAGCATGTGACAAGATGCTTAAGGCTGCAGAGGTTGAACTCGTATCCTACGAGAATATCGGATCCACGCTGGTTACAATCATCGTGGTCGGCGATGTAGCTGCGTGCAAGGCTTCAGTAGAAGCAGGCGCTAAGGCAGCAGCGGCCATCGGAACACTGACAGCTCAGAACGTTATCCCAAGACCGATTCCTGAGGTTGGCGATATCGTATCCTGTCATGATGTTGACATTTATTAAGTCGTATAGTTTTTAAGAAAGGAAAGACCAAAATGGCAAGTGGAAGAAGCGGAAGAGCATTAGGAATGATCGAAACCTTCGGTTTGGTATTCATCTGTCAGGCTGCCGATGCTATGGTCAAGGCTGCAGAGGTTGAACTGATCGGATACGAGAACACCGCATCAGGTTACATTTCGGTTCTGGTCAGAGGAGATGTGGGAGCATGCAAATCTGCAGTTGAGGCTGGTGTTCAGGCTGTAGCAGATATGGGAGCTGAAGTTTACAGTTCAGTTGTAATTGCGACACCTCATCCTGGCATCGAAAAGATCATCGAAAGATACACTTTGGATAAGTTATTACCATATTAATCATGATTCTGACGGAGGGAGTGATTACAAATGAATATAATCGATAACGATCTTCTCTCCATTCAGGAAGCACGTATTCTGGCAGAGAACGCAAACAGAGCACAGCAGATGCTGGCGCTGTTCCCTCAGGAGAAGCTGGACACGTTCGTTGAGGTTATGGCGGATGCGGTACAGCCTCATATAGAGGAACTGGCAGTACTCTCTGCTGACGAGACAGACTTCGGAAACTGGAAGGATAAGTACGCAAAGAATCATTTCGTCTGCACATATCTGCGTGAGCAGCTCCGCGGGAAACGGTGCGTAGGCGCCATAAGCGATGATCCCCAGAGGGGTCTTGTAGACATCGGCGTTCCTATGGGCGTTATCGCAGCCCTTTGTCCGGCAACAAGCCCGGTATCGACGACCATCTATAAGACGCTGATTGCGATTAAATCAGGTAATGCGATCGTTTTCTCACCTCATCCGAGGGCAAGGAAGACCATCGGCAGAGCACTGGATATTATGATCGAGGCAGGCGAGGCTGCAGGGTTACCGGAAGGAGCCGTATGTTACATGCATACAGTCACCGCAAGCGGAACCATAGAGCTGATGAATCACGAGCAGACATCGATGATTCTGAACACGGGAGTTCCGGGCATGCTCAAGGCAGCGCAGGATTCCAACAAACCGCTGATTTACGGCGGTGCAGGAAACGGACCGGTGTTCATAGAGCGTACGGCGGATATCAGACAGGCTGTCAGGGATATCATTTCCAGCAAAACCTTCGATTACGGATTGCTTCCGGCAGCGGAGCAGACAGTTGTCGTGGATGCTCCCGTTGCAGAAGAGGTCAAAACGGAGTTCCAGCGCAATCATGCATGGTTCATGAGCGGTGAGGAATCCAAGAAGCTGGCATCGATCATATTCGAATCGGATGGAAGCGCTAACGAAGATCTTATAGGAATACCTGCAGAGAAGCTGGCGGCGAAGGCCGGATTCAAAGTGCCGGAAGGAACGGTGCTCCTGATATCAGAAGAAAAAAACGCGTCTGTGAGAAACCCTTATACCCAGGTTAAACTGGGCCCGGTCGTTGCATTTTTCGTAGAAGAGGACTGGATGCATGCCTGTGAAAAGTGCATTGAGTTGCTCCTGACGCTGAAGCAGAGTCATACGCTTGTGATTCACTCCAGATCGGAGAACGTTATCAGGGAGTTTGCACTTAAGAAGCCTGTCGGCAGAGTGCTGGTGAACACACCGGCAACCTGTGGCAGCATGGGTGCGACGACAAACCTGACACCGGCAATGACACTGGGCAGCGGCAGCGCCGGATACGGCATCACATCTGACAACGTATCACCTGAAAATCTGGTCTACATAAGGAAGGTCGGATTTGGTGTACGTGACATGCAGACGGTAGATGCAAGTATGTTCGGGCGAGCAGCACTGGCAGATAGTCCATCAAAGAGCATTGAGGATCTGAAGCACAGAGAAGAGGTTCAGAACGTACAGCAAGTGCTCCGTGACATAATCAATAAAATCGACGGATTGAACGATAAATAACGAAAGCTATAAATCCTAACGGAAAGGGAGGTAGAACATTGGATATTCGTGAATTTTCAGAAAAGCTGGCAGAAGCCACGAAAGACATGTCTCCTGAGGAAAGAGATGCCCTTAAGAGAATGTTCGAAGGCGTGACGAGCCATATCGCAGAGAAGGAAGCAGCTCCTGCTCCAGCTTATGCAGCACCTGCAGCATCATATGCGGCACCTGCAGCAGCACCGGTAGCAGCAGCTCCAGGAACAGGCGTACCTGATGGGCCAACACCAAGAATCCTGGCTCTGAAGGAGAACTATCGTAAGCAGGTTCCTTCAATCTCAACGTACCGTGCAAGAGCGGTAACAGAAATTACAAAGGCAAATCCTGGTATGCCTAAGATCATCCTGAGAGCAAAGGCTTTCAGACACTGCTGTGAAACAGCACCGCTGATCATTCAGGACAACGAACTGATCGTAGGAAACCCTACAGGCGGCCCTCGTGTCGGCGCTTTTGCACCGGACATCGCATGGGAGTGGATGCAGGACGAGCTGGACACAATCGGAACGAGACCTCAGGATCCGTTCTACATTTCAGAAGAAGACAAGAGATACATCAGGGAAGAACTCATTCCGTTCTGGAAGGGTAAATCCGTTGCTGAGCACTGCTATGACCAGTACAGAGAGTGCGGCGGATGGGAACTGTCAGGCGAATCATACGTTTCAGACTGCTCTTACCACGCAGAAAACGGTGGCGGCGACTCCAACCCTGGATATGATGTTATACTCATGAAGAAGGGTATGATTGATATTCAGAACGAGGCAAGAGAGCACCTGGCAGAGCTGGACTATGCTAACCCTGAAGACATCGATAAGATTTATTTCTACAAGGGCGTTATCGAGACAACGGAAGGCGTTATGATCTACGCAAGAAGATTGTCAGAATACGCTGCACAGCTGGCGGCACAGTGTTCAGACCCTGTACGTAAGCAGGAACTGATGAGAATTTCAGAAGTTAACCTGAAGGTTCCGGCAAGAAAGCCTGAGAACTTCTGGGAAGCTATCCAGGCAGTATGGACAATCGAATCACTGCTTCCTGTTGAAGAGAATCAGACAGGAATGTCCATCGGACGTGTTGACCAGTACATGTATCCGTTCTACAAGGCTGACATCGAATCAGGCAGAATGACAGAATACCAGGCATTCGAACTGGCAAGCTGCATGCTCATCAAGATGTCTGAGATGATGTGGATTACAAGTGAAGGCGCTTCCAAGTTCTTCGCAGGATATCAGCCATTCGTAAACATGTGCGTAGGCGGTGTTACACGTAAGGGCGAGGATGCAACAAACGATCTGACGTACCTGCTCATGGATGCTGTAAGACATACGAAGATCTATCAGCCATCACTGGCATGTCGTATCCACAACAAGTCACCTCAGACGTACATGGAGAAGATCGTTGACGTAGTAAGAGCAGGAATGGGATTCCCGGCTTGTCACTTCGACGACACCCACATCAAGATGATGCTGGCCAAGGGCATCTCCATTGAGGATGCCAGAGACTACTGCCTGATGGGATGCGTAGAGCCGCAGAAGTCCGGAAGACTGTATCAGTGGAC
>JAFTHD010000261.1 GCA_017457585.1 Bacillota bacterium
GACAGGCAGGTATCTTTCTTGTAATCAGGCATTTGCCGAGTACGCCCATAAGGGGACACCGGCAGGCGTAGTGGGTCTGACGGATCACGATATATTCGACCCGGAAACGGCAGCCCACTTTGTGGAAGATGACAAGAGAGCACTTAATATGGATGAGCCGTACATTTTCTTTGAGGATGTTCCGGATGCAGTAGGAAACATGAGAAATCTGCAGACAACGAAGCTCAAGTTTACCGATGACAGTGGCAGACTTTGCACGCTTGGATTGTGCGTAGATGTTACGGTAACCACAAGGATAAAGGAGGCAGAGGCAGAACACAGAGCCAAACAGCACCAGCTTGAAGAGAGACTGGCTCTTCAGGAGCAGCTGCTGGAAGAGGAGAGAAAGAGAGCCGAGCAGGAGAAGATGATTACGGCGCTTGCCTCCGACTACAGATCCGTATATCACGTAAACCTGGATGAGGATGACGCCATCTGTGTGAGAGTGGATCCTAACGATTCGGAGCAGCCTGAAGAAGGGGAGCATTTTAGATTCTCAGAGGTGTTCGCAAGATATGCCAACAGATATGTTTCGGAGGAGTATAGAGAGGGGTTCCTCAACTTTATCAATTTTGACAACATAAGGGAGGCACTGGCAAACGAAGTATTCATCGTGTACAGATATCTCATTAACAGAGACGGCAGGGAGTACTACGAGATGCTGAGAATGGCAGGGGTTCGTCACGCGGAGGACAGAGCGGATAATACTGTTCACGCGGTGGGTGTAGGATTCACCGTCATAGATTCCGAGATGAGGGAATCCCTTGCAAAGAACAAGGCGCTTGTAGAAGCTCTCGAGGCGGCAGAGGAGGCCAATAAGGCTAAAACTTCCTTCCTGTCGAACATGAGCCATGAGATCAGAACGCCTATGAATGCCATCATCGGGCTGAACAGTCTGGCGCTCAAGGATGATAACCTGTCCGACGGCACCAGAGAGTACCTGGGCAAAATCGGAGACAGTGCCAAACATCTTCTCGGACTGATCAACGATATTCTCGATATGAGCAGAATCGAATCGGGAAGACTGGTGCTCCGAAAAGAAGAGTTCTCCTTTAGCGGCATGCTGGAGCAGATCAATACGATGGTAATGGCTCAGTGCAGCGACAAGGGCCTTGCATTCGAATGCAGGATAAAAGGGAGCGTGGACGACTTCTATATCGGAGATGATATGAAGCTCAAGCAGGTGCTCATTAATATCCTGAGCAATGCGATTAAATTTACCGATGCTCCGGGAAGCGTCACTCTTACAGTTGAGAAGACTTCCGAATACAGGGAGCAGTCTGTGCTCAGATTTGCAGTGAAGGATACGGGCATAGGGATGGATCCTGAGTTCATACCTAAGATCTTCGACTCATTTACACAGGAAGACAGCAACAGAAACAACAAGTATGGGAGCACGGGCCTCGGGATGGCCATAACAAGGAACATCGTTGAGATGATGAACGGAACGATATCGGTTCAGTCAGAGAAGGGAGTCGGCTCTGAGTTTACCGTTATGGTTACGCTCAAAAATTGCGAGCATCAGATTCCTTCTGTGGACGAGATTAACGTAAAAGATCTTCACGTGCTCGTTGTAGATGATGATGCGATCGCCTGTGAGCATGCTCGCCTCGTTTTGGATGAAGCGGGAATCAAGGCGGATACCTGTCTTTCGGGCGCTGAAGCCATGGATATTCTGCAGCTTAAGCACGCCAAGCAGGAACCTTACAACCTGGTGCTCGTCGACTGGAAGATGCCGGATATGGACGGAATGGAAGTGGCCCGCCTCATCAGAGAGAAATATGACA
>JAFTHD010000262.1 GCA_017457585.1 Bacillota bacterium
GAACACGAAAAGAGCATGGCGATCGACAGGATCCTGACGTGAAAGTATACCGCTATCCCCGTTTTTATCGGCATTATGGGGCTCGTATTTTACCTGACCTTCAACGTTATCGGCACATGGCTTCAGGATCTTCTCGCCATTGGAATCGAGGGACTTGCAGGCCTTACGGAAGGTGCCATGCAGGCGGCCGGTGTAAACGGAGCCATTCAGGGACTTGTTATAGACGGAATATTTGAAGGCGTCGGCAGCGTGCTCAGCTTCCTGCCGATCATCGTCACCATGTTCTTCTTCCTCTCCCTTTTGGAGGACAGCGGCTACATCGCAAGGGTCGCCTTCTTCATGGACAAGATACTGCGAAAGTTAGGGCTCTCCGGGCGCAGCATCGTGCCTATGCTCATCGGTTTCGGCTGCACCGTTCCTGCAGTAATGTCTACGAGAACGCTGCCCAGCGAACGGGACAGGAAGATGACCATACTTCTGACTCCGTTTATGAGCTGCACCGCAAAACTTCCGATATATGCTTTCTTCGTAAGCGCCTTCTTCCCGGGTCACGGCGGGCTCATCATGACCGGAATCTACGTGCTCGGAATGGTCTGCGGAATACTCGTTGCGCTGCTTTACAAGAAGACCCTGTTCCGAGGGGAACCGGTTCCTTTCGTCATGGAGCTTCCCAACTACAGACTTCCGGGGCTGAGAAACGTGCTTCAGTTGCTCTGGGAAAAGGCGAAGGATTTCCTTCAGCGAGCCTTCTCCATCATACTCATTGCAACCATCGTCGTATGGTTCCTGCAGAGCTTCGACTTTAAGCTGAACATGGTGAGCGACTCTCAGGACAGCATACTGGCTACCATTGCCGGATTCATCGTGCCGGTATTCGCCCCCGTCGGTCTGGGCGACTGGAGGATCGTCACTGCGCTTATCAGCGGATTTATGGCAAAGGAAAGCGTTGTCTCCGTGCTCGGCGTTCTCTTTGGAACTTCCGGCGGCGTTACAGCGCTCATGAGTCCCCTCACGGCTGCATCACTTCTCGTGTTCAGCCTGCTCTACACCCCTTGCGTAGCTGCAGTCGCTTCGATAAGGCGTGAACTTGGAAGCAAGTGGGCCTGGTACGTCGTTCTCTGGCAGTGCATCATCGCCTGGATCGTCGCGCTCATCGTACGGCTCATCGGGCTGGCAATGGGCATCGTTTAATACCGCAGCGCCGGACCTGCTCGCTTTAACGATTCTCTCGGATTCATAGGACGCGTCAACCGCGCCAGAATCTCGCGAACGCTTCATGCGCCGGACTTGCGGCTTGAATGATCCCCTCGGATACAGACGATGTGTCGCTTGCGCCAGAATATCTTGACCGCTTCATACGCCGGACTTGCGGCGGCCGGCTTTAAATCAACACGCCGTGCCATCATTTTACGCAATACATTTGGAGGCACTCCCCGTGAAAATAATAGATATCGTAATACTCATCCTGCTTGCGGTCTGCGTGGCGCTTGCCATACGCCACATGATCAGAAACCGCGGAAATAACTGTTACGGCAACTGCGCCGGCTGCACCGGCAAGTGCAAGTACGCTGATGGCTTTGATGAAAGAGAAAAAGGAGATTTAAAATGACAGGAAATATTGTAATCGGAATCGTCCTCATCCTCGCAATAATCTGGGGCATAAACAAAGTTCGCTCCAATGCAAAGCGCGGTTCCGCATGCTGCGGGGAAAGGGAAGAAGCCGTGGCTAAGACGCCTGTGGCAGACAAGAACGAGAGCCACTATCCGCATCATGTGGACATGTCCATCGGCGGCATGACCTGCGAGAACTGCGCTCGCCGTGTGGAAAATGCCTTGAACTCACTTCCAGGCACCTGGGCTAAGGTGGACATATCCGGCAAGAAGGCTTCCGTCCTCCTAAAAAACGAGCCCGACGAAGGTGTTCTTCGCCAGGCTGTAACTTCCGCCGGTTATTCGGTTGTAGATGTGTCGCAGTCCAAGTGACAGGAGGATTAAAACTCTTCTGTATTATTCACGTTTAAATTTTAGTTTTGGGTATCTAAACCGCTTCCCAAATGACGAAATTAAAACTATTACACGAAAACAGTACGTTTGTTTTACTTGTTTCGTGTTTTTTCACGAAACACATCAAAATATTAAAACTCTACCCATAATATTAACCAATCGTTTTATTTTAGACTCGAGGATTCAATACCTTCGGCTTCGAAGCGCAGACGATAGAACTTCTGAAGCCATTCCGGCTGGTCTGCAATCCTTGCAACCTGTTTTTCGAGGGTTCTTATGCCAACCCTTCGGTCGAGAATTGCAAACAATCTGCATACCGGGTCCTCGTCTGTAAGGCTGGCTTTAATATCCTGATTCAGATATCTATTGATAACCCATGGCACTTCATAGGAATCCACGATTCCCTGACTTACCGAAATGCTTCGCGCCTCTTCTTCAGCGGCGCGATTTTCTTCATCGTGCAGAAACTCTTTGCCCGTCCACTCACGCTCCGGAATATTTCGCTCCGCTTCAATCTGCCAGGCAATCTTTGTATAATTGTTTTCGTTGTACGGATTAGCCTGAAACCACTCTTTGCCGTCCACCCTGATCGCAAATCTGCCGTATTCATCCGGCGCACCGTGATAGTTGGTGCGAAAGTACTGTACACGTCCTCTCAAACTCTCGTATAGCAAATCCTTCTCTAACCTTTTCCTTATGCAGCTCCATGAATCTGCCACTACTTTTCTCCTCTCGATCTCACAACTTGTCTGACTTCTCGTAGGCCAATCTCGGATAATCGTCTTCTTCCACGTAGATGGTCCCGCAATGGGTGAACCCGAGCCGCTCCATGAGCCTTTGCATGACCTTGTTATCCCCGTGGGTATCCACCCTGATATGGCCGCACTGCCCATATGCCCAGTCTATACAAAACGCGCCGATTCCCTTTTCAGAGCCGTCACCTGCCAGCCTGTGCACAACGCCGTATGGGCTTTCATCAAGCCAGCCGCCTTCTTCGATGTTCCTGTAGGTCGGTTCAATATCCTCCCCCTGAATAAAGAAAAAAGTCCCTATAATTTCTCCTTCATCGTTCAGACAGACATAGCTGTTTCCATCTTTAATATCCCTGTGAATCAGCGCCTCAGGCGGCCAGTTGGTAGGCCCCCACTGATTCGGATTGCCCGTCCTTGCCATATAGTTCCGGGCATATTCGTATATCTCCAACATTTGTGGAACATCCTGCTCCGTCGATTTCCTGATTTTCACGCTTTTATCTCCTTTGCGATTATCTATAGCCTTCCTGAAGTCGCACCTCCATATCCGCTGTCGCCTCTAACGAACTTACTCCTTGCCCTCCGAGTCCAAGTTTTACTGCAAAATGATTGTTCTAAATCAGTTCTGTTCAGTAAATTAGCCGGTTTCCCGTATTTATGCGCCGCTTTGAGCGCAGGTTACTGTATCCAAAAGCAGTGCGAGCCATTCTGTTCAGTAAAATCTTGAGGTTCCACTGAACGAATAGTGATAATCTTTGTAACTTATCAGGAGCACCGACTTGTTTGGGCAAAATACAGGCATAAATCTCAGGATTTACTGAAAAAATTTTATTTTTACGCCGATTATATCAGTGACGCTGACACTCATACAGCACCACGGCCGTTTCACGTCACACGGCATTTCTTTTCACACGCCGAATACCAATCTTTTATTATCTGTACTCGCATCCTTCCAAGTGGTCGTTGACGATTCCGATGGACTGCAGGAACGAGTATGTTATCACCGGTCCAACAAAGGCGATGCCTCTCTTCTTCATATCCTTGCTCATTTCCCTGGACACCTCCGATACCGTCGGTATCTCCTCCGGAGTCTTCCACCTGCCGTCCTTCTGCTCGCCGCCAGTGAAGCTCCAAAGGTAGGCGTCAAAGGATCCGAACGCTTCCTGTATCGCTTTTACCGCCCGGGCGTTATTCCTGACGCTGAAAATTTTGCTCCTGTTTCGTATGAGGCCGGAATGATCCATGAGCGCTTCAAGCTCCTCATCGGTCATGGCGGCACAGGCGTCTATGTCAAAACCACGAAAGGCCTTACGGTATGCTTCTCTCTTGTGCATGATGGTCTTCCAGGAAAGTCCCACGCTGGCACCTTCAAGACAGAGCATTTCAAATTGAAACCTGTCATCGTGATTCACTTTGCACCATTCATGGTCGTGGTACTCTTCCAGTATGGGATCTCCTTCATACCAGCCACGGCATCTGTTTTCGCTGCTCATCTGCATCTCTCCTCTTCTGGCCGTTAAATGTTTGCCTTCGCCGCCTCAAGGACATCTATGACCCGGTCACACCAGGCGTCGAACTCCGGGTCTTCAATCTGGCATTCCTCAGGATGGGAGAGGATATAATCGAGGGCTATGCGCACCCCTTTGTTAAAAGGCACCGTCGTTCCCATCTCCGGAACGATTCTCTTCAACTTACTGTTGTCAAATACCACCGAGACGGATTTGTCTCCTATGAGACTTCCCGTGAAATCGTATCCGTATTTATCGCCCGTGGCCGCGAGGAATTCCGACGCTACGCGGTAGGCGTGCATCTCTTTTCCAAGAGCGTCTGCAATCGTCTCGTAGATTTGATTCCAGGAAAGGGTTTCATCGCTGGTAATCTGGAAGGCCTCGCCTATGGCGTGGCGATTCCCCATGAGACCCGTGTATCCTATGGCAAAATCCCTGTTGAAGGTCATCGTCCAGAGGGATGAACCGTCCCCCTGTATTATCACCGGTTTTTCATCCATGATTCTCTTAATGACCTGCCAGAACCCTTTGCGTCCATGAACGCCCAGAGGAATATGCCGCTCATCGTATGTGTGGCTCGGCCTCACGATCGTCACCGGGAAGCCCTTGTCCCTATATTTTTTCATGAGAAAGTCTTCGCAGGCGATCTTGTTTCTCGAGTATTCCCAAAACGGGTTCGCAAGTGTCGTTCCCTCTGTGATTACATAGTCCCTGGAAGGTTTGTTGTAGGCGGAGGCTGAACTCGTAAAGATGTACTGATTCGTTCTGCCGTTAAACAGTCTGTAGTCCCTCTCCACGTCCTTCGGCTCAAAGGCGATAAAATCGCAGACTGCATCGAACGCAAGACCCTTCAGCTTTCTTGCAATATCTGCTTCATCTGAAATATCACCCGTTATCTGATGTACCCCCTGCGGAAGCACGTCCGTCCTGCTGCCTCTATTGATGACCCAGACTTCCCAGTCAAGCTCGCATACGAGACGCCTAACGACTGCGGTGCTTATCGTTCCCGTTCCTCCGATAAATAACGCTTTCATCTCTTCTCCTCCTTTTTCATTGCTTCCAAAAGTTCCGCGGGCATCCTCCGGGCGCCGCGTATTGCAGAGCCGCCGTGCTCCTTCATAAAGCTGAGGGAGAACTTCTCCTTGGGATACCGCTCGATTAGCCTTATTCTCATGGAGCGGTCGTACCCTTCTCTGCCTTTGAACATACCGTGATATCCTAAGTCCACTGCGGTCACAAGGCACCTGTACATGATGGCGGAATTGGGCGCCGCGCTATAGATGTAAACCTGGTCACCTGGTGTTATGTTGTTGTGCTGGTGCCACTCGATTTCGCCCGTCTTTGCAAATCCCGCGTCCACATCGTACATGGCTGGATTCGACGGAATGATCCACGCATCCCCGTTCACCTTTCCTGCCGCCTTGCCGGCGGTAAGATTCCAGCTCTCATCTATCAGCGCCATGATCTCATCGTCTGTCAGCGTATCGTCCAAGGTCACGCTGATCCAGTGCTTCTTGTTCATGTGCCATCCGTTGTATATCCCGGGCCTCTCTACGAGTGCCGGTATTTCCTCCGGGACTTCCTTCAGGTTGATAACTTCAACGATTTCCTCCGTTGCTCCGGCATTTGCTGGCATCAGTTTATTTCGTTCCACGGTCAGAATGGCCGCAAACCATTTCCCGTTGTCCTGCCTCTTGAATGTACCGTTTCCCGGATACCTGTCCCACGGGAATTCCGCTTTCGCGCCGTATGAACGTTCTATAGCGAGTGCAATTCTGTTGGCCTGGTCATAGGAAAAGTTCACGGAAGTGAAACATGCCTCCGCGATCCTTCCGAGAAGCGCCGCGTAGCTTTCACGCAAAGCGCCCACGAATCCTCCGGTGTAGTCCTTTACGCGAATGGGCAGGTACTCTTCACCCGTGTCAAGATCCGTAACTATGCCAGACACGCCGCCGTCTCCGCTCACCGTAATCTCCGCTTCAAACTGATCTTCAAAGAACTTTTTCCTGTACACGGCACGCCCGGACTCGCGAAGGAATCCTGCGCCCTCAAGCTTCTCAAATATCGGTCTTTTTCTCTTAAAAAATTCCTGCTCTATGCTCATAGCCAAATCCTCTTTGAAGACATCGTTACCTGACTTTCATGATAAACGATTTCGTCTCTTTCTTCAACGCCGACTTGGCATAATTTGCCACCCTATTGGGCCTGTGCACGGGGCAATTTTTCAAATACTAATTTGCGTTCAATGGTGTTATAATTTGTATATCTACTCAAGCCGATTCAATTTTCGGAGGTCCGGTTGATGAAGAGAAAGACTACGAAGGAAATCCTGGCAAGTTCCTTCCGGGAGGTTGCCGACAGCAAGCCGGTGGATAAAATTACCGTGCGTGATATAACAGAAAACTGCGGATACTCTCCTGCTACTTTTTATCGCCATTTTCGCGACAAGTACGATCTTATCGCCTGGGTCTATACCAGGAGCGTGGAAAAGATCATGGACACGATTGACAAGGAAAACAGCACGTGGAATCAGTCCCTTCTTGCAGGCGCCAACCTGTTCATCAAGGAACGAAAATATCTCATCAATCTCCTTCTGAACACCAGCGGCCTCGACTCTTTTTCCCGCAACATGACGGAAGTCAGCTACAATACTTTGCGAAAGTTCATCGAAGAGCGATACGGCAAAGAGACTATCGACGACAAGATTGACATGTGCATACGCGTCTATTGCCTGGGAACCATACATCTGACCTGCGAATGGATTCTCGGCATGTACGACTTCACGCCGGAAGAGCTTGCGGAAATCTACGAGGACTCACTTCCTGCACTTCTGCGGCCTCTCCTCCTTAATCAGTGAGATAAAATAGAGCAATTCTCTCATTATGAGAGAATGCGGCGATTTTATAAATTGCATGGGGTGGTTCTTTTGCTAAAATATGATTGTGCACAATCAAATGGCACGCAATCAAATTGAGATGATGATATTATTTAACTTTTAACTTAAGATTACGGAGGTAGACCCATGGCAAACGAAAAAGTTATCGCAGGACTTCAGGCAATCGTAACAGGACTTTCACAGCAGGCAGACGGACACCAGATCCAGTCAAAGATCTTTGCAAGCGAAGGTTTCTCAAAGCTGGCTGACAAATATGCAGAGCACGCAGCAGAAGAGCGCGGCTACGTTGACAAGTGCATCGACCGTCTTCTGGACTTCGGATGCGACGTTAAGCTGGAAGCGAAGGCTGAGGCTCCTGTTTAGAAGAACCCTGTAGAGTGGGTTAAGTACGATCTTCAGGTTTCAAAGGACGGTCTCGCATGGCTCAAGACAATTGTCGAAGAGGCAAGAGATGACTACACCACTTTTGACATCCTCAAGGACTACTACCAGGATGAGGAAGAAGACCTGTACTGGGGAGAGGCTCAGCTTGAACTGATCGAGTGCATCGGCGAGCAGAACTGGCTCCTTCAGCAGCTGTAATGGCGGCTTAAATCAGATAATCACAGGCTGACGCGATTACTTTCCGGCGTCAGCCTTTCTTGCACTTTTACAAAGGAGAAAAGACTAACTATTAAAAGTCAAGGGTAAAAGAGCTAATACCTTCCGCTGCTGAATAGATAGTCGTATAAGCGGTAAATATTAAATCAGCACTTTGAAAACTGCATGACAAATAAGCATCCCATGAGGATGCAGCAGGAGATATTGGAAAAGTTTAAGCAGCCGGAACGTATGTCTCGCCTGTAGTCATCAGGTGAAACATCAAACGCACAAGCTTCTTCGCAGCGTGTGAAACAGCGACATAGTAGTGTTTCCCCTCGGAACGTTTCTTAGCAAGGTATCTTGCGAAAGACTCATCCCACTGGCAAACATAAACTGTTGCATTAAACAACGCATAACGAAGATA
>JAFTHD010000263.1 GCA_017457585.1 Bacillota bacterium
CTGCAGTGTAGATCTGGTTTAACGGCCAAACATCTTAGCGGTCTCAAAAAGTCTTGAAGCAAGCTGATCGGTAAGAACCTCCTGCTTGTATCTCCATGACCAGTTGCCGTGTCCGACACCCGGTGTATTGAAACGTGCCCATGAATCCAGTTCGAGAACATCCTGCATAGGAACTATGGCCATATTTGCAACTGAGCCGAAGCAGGCTCTTATCATTACCCAGCAGATGTCGCTTGCATCTGTGCTGTAATATCTTCTCAGCTTGTCGCGGGATGCCTCGTAGGCATGCTTGTACCAGCCGAGAGTAGTATCATTATCATGCGTACCGGTGTAGCATACGCAGTTTCTGATATGATGATGAGGAAGGAAGTGGTTATCGTTCGGATTCTCAAATGCGAACTGAAGTATCTTCATTCCAGGGAAGCCGAATTTATCCCTGAGTTCGATAACAGACTCATCGATCTCACCGAGGTCCTCGGCTATGATAGGCATATGGTATCCGAGATTTGCTTCAAGCATGGTGAAGAAGTTCTCACCCGGAGCCTTAACCCACTTTCCGTGAATAGCAGTTTCATCTCCGTAAGGTACGGCCCAGAACTTATCGAAGCCGCGGAAATGATCTATACGAAGGAAATCAACGAGTTCAAGCTGATGTCTGATCCTCTTGATCCACCAGTCGTAGGCTGTCTTTGTATGCTCAGACCAGTTGTAGAGCGGATTGCCCCAGAGCTGACCGGTTGCTGAGAAATAATCAGGCGGTACACCTGCTATATCTGTCGGATAACCCTTTGAGTCGAGCATGAAGAGCTTCTTGTTTCTCCACACATCAACGCTGTCCCAGGCAACAAATATAGGAATATCACCGATTATTGATATACCCTTTTCGTTTGCGTAATCCTTGAGCTCTTTCCACTCGATGGCGAAAAGGAACTGGATGAATTTGTAATATCCTGTCTCTTTCTCGAGCTTTTTCTCCCACTCGGCTCTTTCAGCTTTCTTAGGGTTCTTGAGGGAATCCTCCCACATATACCAAGGAGCGCCTGCGTGGAAATCCTTGCCTGCCATGAAAAGTGCATAGTCTGAAAGCCACTCAGACTTTTCAAGGAATTCGTTGTATTCGGCCATCAGCTCTTCATCTGTAGAGAAGCCGTCGTTAATATCCTTATCAAGGAAGCGTTCATAAGCCTTCTTCAGAAGACCTCCTTTGAAGACTATAACATCGCCGTAGCTGATATCCTCAGGATTCCACTGAGGCATATCGTAAAAATCTTCGTCCCAGAGAAGTCCGAGCTTTCTTAAGTGGTCAGGGCTTATGATAAGCGGCTGGCCTGCGAAAGATGAAAACGGCTGATAAGGCGAATCGCCGAAACCGGTGTGTCCGAGAGGAAGCACCTGCCAGGCTGTCATACCTGACTTCTCCATAAAGTCTATAAAATCATACGCACCCTTGCCCAGATCGCCGATTCCGTACGGACTCGGAAATGAGGTCGGGTGGATGAGTATTCCTGCGTATCTCTTTGGTGCAATATCTAAATGAACGCTATCCATAATCTACAGTCCCCTTCTTTGATGTATTCGACATATTATTTTATCAAAAAACACCCGATAATTCAATAAATCTTACACGAATTTGTTGTAAAGCTAGCGGAAGAGAGGAATAGCTTTTTCAATACGCTCAGTAGGTACACAATATGATATGCGGAAGTGTCCCGGACACTCGAAAGAATCTCCAGGAACGGTCATAAGACCGAACTCCTTAGCACCTGTCCAGCAGAAGGTATTTGCGTCCTCGATAGGAGACTTAGGGAACATATAAAAGGTTCCGCCCGGCTTTACGCATGAATAGCCGATATCTGTAAGTGCATCGTAGAGAAGTGTTGCATTTCTTTCGTAGATAGAAAGGTCGCTTGTCTCATCGATAACTCTTTCAACAGCCAGCTGGATGATGGAAGGTGGGCAGTTGTGACCTGTAAATCTTGAGATCTGTCCGCACATAGGAACGATAAGCTCGCTGCCTGCTGCCTTTGGATTTACTGCAACATAGCCGAGACGCTCTCCCGGAAGGGAAAGTGACTTGCTGAAGGAATAGCAGCAG
>JAFTHD010000018.1 GCA_017457585.1 Bacillota bacterium
ACTCTGGCTCTTCTGCCTGTCATCCACCGGAATCTACGAGCTGGCACCTGGATTCATCTGCGGAGGAATCGCAGCAGTTGTCGTTACGCTCATGACGCCGGCTCCTGAGCAGGAAGTGCTGGACATCTACGACAGAGCGACAGACCCTTCGATTGATGACTAAATATGATAATACGGCAAATAACCTTTCATCAAACCGGCTTTCCCTTGTTGGGACAGCCGGTTTCATTTTACACATGCGGATAGGGGGCAAAAGAAATTGTTTCAAGCGTTGAAAAGTGTATTCAATTAGTGTATATTAAATACAATAACGAAAACGTTTAAGTAACTTTGAATTCTTTATTAAAGTGAATGATATAAGGAGGTAGACTATGGCATTAGTTACTACAAAGGAAATGTTCGAAAAAGCATATAATGGTGGATATGCTATCGGTGCATTTAATGTAAACAACATGGAAATCGTGCAGGGCATTACAGAGGCAGCTGCTGATCTGAATGCGCCGCTTATCCTTCAGGTTTCAAAAGGTGCCAGGGCTTATGCGAATCACACGTATCTTATGAAGCTGGTTGAAGCTGCAGTAGAGGAGACCGGACTGCCGATCGCCCTTCACCTGGATCACGGCGACAGCTTTGAGACTTGCAAGAGCTGTATTGACGGTGGATTCACATCGGTAATGATCGATGCATCATCAAAACCGCTCGAAGAGAACATCGAGATCACGAAAAAGGTCGTAGAATACGCCCATGAAAGAGGCGTTGTAGTAGAAGCAGAGCTGGGAACGCTGGCCGGAATCGAAGACGAAGTAAACGTATCCGCTGAAGACTCATCCTACACAAGGCCTGAAGACGTTCAGGAGTTCGTAGAGAAGACCGGCTGTGACTCACTTGCCATTGCAATCGGAACGAGCCACGGTGCTTATAAGTTCAAGCCTGGCACGAAGCCGCAGCTTCGATTTGATATACTGGAAGACGTTTCAAAGAGACTGCCGGGATTCCCTATCGTACTTCACGGTTCCAGCTCCGTACCACAGGATCTGGTAGAGAAGATTAACAAGTACGGCGGAAACATGCCGGGCGCAATCGGTGTTCCTGAAGAACAGCTGAGGCATGCGGCATCGCTTTCAGTATGTAAGATAAACATTGACTCCGACCTGAGACTTGCCATGACTGCATCCATAAGGGAATACATGGCGGAGCATCCGGATCACTTCGATCCAAGACAGTATCTGAAGCCTGCAAGAGCGGCAATCAAGGAGATCGTTGCTCACAAGATCACGGATGTGCTCGGATGCGATGGCAAAGCATAGGTAAGGAGGGATAACAATTGAAGGAAGTATTAAAAGGTGCATGTATCTTTGGGCAGTCTGGCGGTCCTACATCCGTAATTAACGCCAGCGCTTATGGTGTCATCAGACAAGCGCTCAACTCACCGGCAATCACTCGCGTATATGGTGCCGAACACGGCATCATCGGTGTGCTGAACGACAGGCTTTTTGTTATGGATGAAGAGGATCCGAGGGAGCTTAGATTCCTCGTAAACACACCGTCGTCGGAACTGGGCTCCTGCAGATATAAGATCGCAGAACCAGAGGATGATGATACCGATTACAAGAGGATTCTTGAGATCTTTAAGAAGTACGACGTAAGGTACTTCTTCTACAACGGCGGCAACGATTCAATGGATACCTGCAATAAAATAGACAGGTACATGAAGAGCGTTGGATACGACTGCAGAGTTATCGGCGTCCCAAAGACCATCGATAACGACCTGGCAGGAACGGATCACTGCCCGGGGTATGCAAGTGCAGCCAAGTACGTTGCAACATCCTGCATGGAGACGTACAAAGACATGCGCGTTTACGATACGGGTATGGTTACGATAATTGAGATTATGGGAAGAAATGCAGGCTGGCTGGCAGCTTCGGCAGCCCTGGCATCCATGGCTGGTGCAGGCCCGGACTTCATATATCTCCCTGAGACCGACTTTGATATGGAGCGGTTCCTGGATGATGTGGAGAATGCGTATCGTGATAACGGCAACGTTATGGTAGCCGTTTCGGAAGGTATCCACTACTCTGACGGATCATTCGTATCGGAGGCGAGTACCTCGTCGACGGATGCTTTCGGTCATGAACAGCTCGGCGGCCTTGCAATGATCCTGGCCAATGCTGTTAAACTTAGAATGGACGTAAAGGTAAGAGCGATTGAGCTTAGTCTGCTCCAGAGAGCCGCCGCCCATCAGGCTTCTGCAACGGATATTGACGAAGCAATCGCGGCAGGAAGAACGGCCGTTGACTACGCGGTGCGCGGCGAATCCGGTGTAATGGTTGGCATCGAGCGCGACAGCCTTAACTACGGATATGTCGGCGAGATGACAAGCGTGCCTTTGCAAGAAGTTGCAAACAAAGAAAAGAAGGTTCCTCGTGAATGGATAAACGATTCAGGAAACTTCCTGAAGAAGGACTTCATCGATTATGTCCTTCCACTCATTCAGGGAGAACCTGACATCGATTACGTCAATTCGCTTCCAAGATATGCGAGACTGAAGAAGATTCTGGCTAACGGATAGGCTTCAGCGGTGTGATAGATTTTAGAGAAATTGAGAAAAAGACTTGAACTATATCGGGTCTTCAGATTGTAGACAAAGGAGCTGTTGCATTACGCGCAGCTCTTTTTAAGTTCAACGATGAATGCCGGTTTTTATTAGACATGGCGCAGCCTGCTATGATGTGATAGAATCTGAACCATGAAGAATATCAAGGAGCTTTTACAACTGTACTGGGCATTTTTTAGAATAGGCGGCCTCACCTTCGGAGGCGGTCTTACCATGCTGCCCATGTTAAAATACGAACTGGTCGAGCAGAAGCACTGGATCGATGAGGACACGTTGCTCGAGTGCTACGCCATAGGTCAGTGCACCCCCGGGATCATAGCGGTCAATACGGCCACCTTTGTAGGCTATAGGCGCAAAGGCGTGGCAGGCGGCATCTTCTCGACGCTGGGAATGATCACCCCGTCACTGCTTATTATCACGGTTATAGCCCTCGTGCTCCAGAACTTCATGGATTATCCCGTAGTGCAGCACGGACTGGTGGGAATACGGGGCGCTGTATGCGCGCTGATGGTGAATACGGTAATCAACCTGGGCAAGAAGAGCCTGAACAAGGCCATTACCTGGGCGCTCTGCATTGCCATGTTCCTGCTGGCATTCCTCACCAGAATCCCTACCATTGTTCTCGTTATCGCTGCCGCACTGGCCGGAATCATATATAACAAACTCCCGGGAGGTATGATGCGATGATCGTGATCACACTCTTTTGGGAATTTTTCAAGATTGGACTCTTCGCCGTGGGCGGCGGCCCTGCCACATTGCCGTTTCTCATGGATTTAACGAGAACCCACGACTGGTTCACCATGAACCAGCTTACGGATATGATTGCAATCAGCGAAAGCACGCCGGGACCTCTGGGGCTGAATATGGCCACCTATGCCGGTGTGCAGACCCTCGGGATCTGGGGCGGGCTGGTGGCGACGGTAGGGCTTGCGACGCCGAGCGTGATAATCATAATCCTCATTGCCAAATTCCTGGAGAATTTCAACGAGAATCCAATCGTGCGGAGCGCAATGTACGGTATCAAGCCGGCGGTAACCGGCATCATTGCAGCGGCGGTGCTCAACCTTTGCATCGTTTCGCTGTATATCGACGGGAAATTCATCGTCTCATCCGCCATCATCGGAGCCGCCATATTTGCCATGCTCCACATTAAGAAATTGGGCAAAGTCCACCCGTTTTTCTGGTTTGTGGCAGCGGCCGCTGTCGGGATTATATTCAAACTGTAAATGTGATATAATTAAAAAATGATTAACAAGGTACGAAAAACTATCGATAGATACAGACTGATCGGTGACGACGAGCACATCGTTCTGGGCCTCAGCGGAGGTCCGGATTCGGTGTGCCTTTTTCATGTGCTCAGAGAGCTGGGGTACAGTGTGCATGCAGTTCACGTGAACCACATGCTGCGCAGTGCAGCGGACAGAGACGAGGCCTTCGTGAAAAAGATGTGCCGGGATCTGGGCGCAGAGTTCACCGCATTCAGGGTGGACTGTCAAGCCCTCGCAGAAGAACTGAAGGTATCCACCGAAGAGGCCGGACGAAGGGCAAGATACGATGCGTTCCGCCGTGCTGCAGACGACCTGAAAAGCCGCGGAATCAATGTCAAAATAGCAGTGGCTCACAATGCGGACGATCAGGCGGAGACGTTGCTCTTTCGCATTTTGAGAGGAACGGGAACCGACGGCCTTGCCGGTATGGAGCACAAGCGAAAGGAAGGCGAATATGAAGTCGTTCGTCCGCTTCTCGACGTAACCCGGGCTGAGATAGAGAAGTACTGCGAAGAAAGCGGAATTGATTACGTCATTGATGAGACAAATGAGAAGCCGATTTACGCCAGAAACAGGTTGCGTCTGGAGCTGCTTCCCCTTATCAGAGAGCAGTATAACGATAATATTACGGCAGGCCTTTGCAGGCTGGCGGCTATCGCAGGGGAAGATAAGGATTATATGTGGCGGCAGACGGAGGCGGCATATGAGCAGGCGCTGATTCCGCCTGGCAGCAGGGGAAAAGACCAGATTATTTTGGACAGAAACGTTCTGGCAGCTGAGCACCCTGCCATACGAAAAAGGGTGATCATGAAGGCGCTTAGAGAGCTGGGACTTTGGGAGGACATTAGCTACGAGCGGCTTTCGGCGGTCGATGCACAGATAGGCGGCGTCACATCCACCATGGTGATTGAACTTGCTCGCGGATACAGCGTTACGGTTGACTTTGACAAGATCAAGATAAAGGCTCATGGCAAATCTGAAAACAGTGGCAAAGCCCGTGCCCTCAGTGTA
>JAFTHD010000264.1 GCA_017457585.1 Bacillota bacterium
GAATCTCGCCGCCAAGCTGCAGGTACCTTCTCAGTATGGACTCCCTCGGCAGCCAGGTTCCCGTACCGTACTTAAAGCTTGAAGTATTGATTTCAATTCCTTTGCCGCTTTCTACAAGCAGCTTGAGTATTTCATCTATGGTGTCCTCAACAGGACCGTAATCGTAGAGCTTACCGATGTACCTATCTATAATGCTGAGGTGACCCATGATGTCAAAATCCCTGAAGTCAGTCAGACATTCGTACACGTATCGGTAGAAGTCTTCCAGCTCTGCCGGGCCGTCTGCAGATGCGAAATCGTATCTGTAAAGGTCGTCCTTTCTCATGCAGTGAAATGACCCGATTACAACATCGTAGTCATAGGCCGAAACGTAGTGCTTTGACTCCTCCAGGAAGTCCGCCCATATTCCCATCTCGATTCCTTTGCGAATGTCCATGATTCCTGCATACTTTTCCCGGGCTGCGTCTACCGTCTTATGATAGTTTTCAAAATCCAGCTGGAAGGGGAATTCCGGATCCGGATATCCCGGGTCGTGGTGGTCCGTTATGGCAAGGGTTTTAATTCCTGCGGCTGCGGCGCCTTCGAGCATGGTTTCAAAGTCTACGTAGCAGTCGTCGCTGAATCCTGTATGAGTATGAAAGTCGCAGTCCAAAATGCATTTGCTCATTTTATGTTAGTTCTCCTCTATTAATACTTCCTCATCAAGGTTTCCGTCACTAAGGGTAAATACAGGGTTTACGGCAGTCTCATCCACCTTTGTCAGATTCAGTTCAAACCAGAAGGTCGTGCCTTCGCCCAGTGTGCTGTCAACTCCGTATTCCGCCTTGTGGAGTACGAGAATCTCCTTTACGATTGAAAGTCCGAGACCTGAGCCTTCGGTGGTTCTCACCATATTGGAACTTGCTTTGTAGTAGCGCTCCCATACGTGTTCAAGTTCATCCTTTGCAATGCCGACTCCATGATCCTCCACGCTGAATCTGACGCCCGATCGTCCCTGCTTGGCAAGGGTTACGTTTACCACCTTATCCTCTCCGCAGAACTTAATCGCATTGGTGATCAGGTTCGACATAACCTGCTTGATTCTTTCCTCGTCACCTGTGACAAAGAATTCTGACGGACAATCCAGATTGATGGAGTAGCCGTCTTCCAAACGGATCTGATATGTGCCGACGATGGACCTTGCCGCCTCGGAGAGGTTGAATTCCTTTATGTTGAGAGTCATCTTACCTGACTGCATCTTCGATACGGTCAGAAGATCGTCGACGAGATAATTCAACCTGTCAGCCTCGTCTATGATCACCTGCAGATGCTTTCCGCGCTTAACGGGATCGTCGCCGGAAAGATCCCTTATCATCTCTGCATAAGATTTAATCATGGTCAGAGGCGTCCTCAGGTCATGGGATACGTTGGCGACCAGATCCTTCTGCATAACGTCGGTCTTTTCAAGCTCGATGGACGTGCGCGTAAGCGTGTCTGCAAGATTGTTTATCTCGGTATAATGACCGCCCTTAAAAACGATGCCGTATTCGCCCTTTGCCAACCTTTCGGCGGAAGATACGATCTGCCTGATAGGACGTGTAATTCGCGTTGAAAGGTAGAAGGAAACGAGGCAGGCGAGTATGAGAGCGATAAGAGTTATGTATATCAGCTGATTTCGCAGGATGTTAATTGTAGACTTAACAGGCCAAAGAGGCGAGAACAGATAAATGTTAAAGGCCTCCTTGTTCTTCGCAGCAAGTCTATCCGAGTAGACCAGCACTTCCTTGGTGTTGTCAACACCGTTTATGCGAAACAGAACAGAACCGCTTTTGGAACGCTCACGATAATTTTCTATAACACCGATCTGCTGAAAGTAAAAGCCGGCGCCCGAGACCTCCTCTGACGGTTGAAATGAGGTTATCATGCCATCCTCATCAGAAAGATAGACATACAAATCGTTTGCCGTTGCAATGCTGCCGACCTTTTGAATGAACCTGTCGGCAGAATAGCTGTTATACGCCTCGTTGATGTCCTCTATGGTGGCCTTGGTCTGCTGGGTCTTCATGCCTTCATAGAAGTTGTTTAGAAAGATGACCTGAAGTCCCCAGAGTACTACCATCAGAAGACCTGTAAACAGCACGAAATACAGCCAGGTTTTGAATTTGATGCTGCGAATGTCTATTTTATGCTTCAAACTTGTAACCTACTCCCCTAAGTGTAACTATGAAATCCCTGTACTTGCCCAGATTATTTCTGAGATTTTTGATATGCGTATCGATGGTTCTGTCGTCGCCGAAGAAGTCGTAGCCCCAGATATCTGAGAGAAGCTTGTCCCTGGAAAGGGCGATGTTCTTGTTCTCCACAAGGTAGAAGAGAAGATCGTATTCCTTAGGTGTGAGCTCTACCTTCTTTCCGTCTACGGTAACAGTCCTTGCCGGGATGTTAATCTCAAGCCCGTCAAAGGTCATGATGCCGGAAGACGGTTTATCGGCAGATGTCTTCCTGGAAAGAACCGCATTGATTCTCGCCATAAGCTCCTTTGGACTGAAAGGTTTCACTACGTAGTCATCGATACCCAGCTCAAAACCGAAGAGTTTATCGTATTCCTCGCTTCTTGCGCTGAGCATGATGATGGGAATATCCTTGATCTTGCGGATCTCCTTGCATGCGGAGTATCCGTCAAGTTTAGGCATCATGATATCCATGATAATCAGGTCGTAATCGTTGAGCTTGCAGAGCCCTACAGCGCTCATTCCATCGGCAGCTTCCGTCACTTCATGGCCGTTGAATTCGGAATACTCCCTTATGACCTCTCTTATCTTCTGTTCATCGTCTGCAACGAGTAGTCTTGCCATTTCGTACCTCCATTCGGTCTCTTCATTGAACAAAATCGTCCACATGTATATTAAAAAAAGTTTGTGTTTTGCACGTGATGAATATGTAATGATTGTAACACAATTCATTGGATTGGTGTAGGAATTATGATATACTCAAAACAGGTATGACCTGCAGACAGCGAAATACTTGAGGAAAGGAGGATAACAATGCTGAGAAAATTGGTGAGAGCCATTTTCACTGTTGCAGGAGCCATTTTGGGATACGGATTGTTCACGGTGACTAAGTTCGTGATTGTCAGAACGGGTCATCCTGAGTGGGTCAATTTCTCGGATTTGCAGCAAGCGTGCATATCTGCTTTATTCGTAATTATTTTTGGTTTTTTATTTTTCAGACTCACACCTGCATTCCGTAAAAGGAGCGATGTTGTAGTACAGAGCATAGAACTGGATCTCCAGAAGATATCTGCAAATGAACTTATCGCAGGTACCATAGGACTTATCGCAGGCCTCATTATTGCCTACCTGATAAGCCAGATCTATGTGGGTATCAAAGTACCTTATCTGGATGTAATACTCAATATCATTACATACATAGTGCTGGGATACCTTGGAATTATCATCGCCACGAGAAAAAGCATAGATGTGCGCAGTTTGATCGGAAGCGGCAAAATCGGCAAGTCTTCGAAGGACAAACGAAAGGCTGAACTTACGCCCAAAATTTTTGACACCAGCGTAATCATAGACGGTCGCATCTTTGACATCATGCGAACCGGATTCATAGAAGGTCCTATCGTTATACCGGAATTTGTAATCATAGAACTTCAGCATATCGCGGATTCATCTGACTCCCTGAAGAGGCAGAGAGGAAGGCGCGGGCTTGACATTGTCAAGAAGATACAGGTGGAGTTCGGAATCGATATTTACACTACGGAAGACGACAAATCCCTCGAAGAGATACCCGATGTGGATATTAAACTTCTCAAGCTTGCACAGAACATCGGCGGTAAGGTCGTTACCAACGACTACAATCTGAACAAAGTAGCAGTGATAAAAGGCGTCGAAGTTCTAAACATAAACGAGCTTGCCAATACCCTTAAACCTGTGGTGCTCCCGGGTGAGCACATGTTTGTTTCCCTGGTAAAGGAAGGAAAGGACAGAAATCAGGCCGTCGCCTATCTTGATGACGGGACGATGATCGTCGTTGAAGAGGGACGCAAGTTCATAGGAAACACCATCAGAGTAACAGTAACGAGTGTGCTGCAGACCTCCGCAGGGCGTATGATATTCGCAAAGCCTGCGGGGAGCGTGAATAAGTGAGAGCATCCGGGAGGCCGACATGTATAACAACAAGCGAGTTGCGGTAATAGTTGCGGCAGCAGGCAGAGGAACCAGGATGGGTGCGCCTGTACCAAAGCAGTTTTTGGAAATCGGCGGAGTGCCCGTGCTGGTAAAAACCCTGAAAGTCTTTCAGAGGATGGAGGAGATCGATCATATCTTCGTCGTAACAAACGAAGACTATCTGGACTACTGCACAGAAATAACGGAGCGTGCCGGCATAGACAAGATCACATCAATCGTTGTAGGTGGTGAGAAACGTCAGGATTCCGTGTACAACGCACTGATGGAGATTAACAGGAAAAGACCGGGTGTCGCATACGTGCTCATTCACGACGGCGCGAGGCCTTATGTAAGTGAAGACGTTGTTCGTAAGGTGCTGGAGACGACAGCTGCCAAAGGGGCGGCCGTTGCCTGCGTAGCCATGAAAAACAGCATAAGGCACACCAGCGAAGGAAGCGTATCGAGGGAGGATTTCTTCTCAGTTCAGACGCCGCAGGGATTCAGAAAAGCTGAACTGATCAGGTCATACGAGGCGGCGATTGAGGAGAAATACTACGGTACAGACGATGCGGAGCTGGTGGAAAGAGCCGGATATAGCGTTGAGATGGTAGAAGGCGAATACCAGAACATTAAGATTACGACCAAGGAAGATTTACCGATGGAGAACAGAGTGGGAACAGGATTTGATGTACATCAGCTTGTGGAAGGAAGGAAGCTGATCCTGGGCGGAGTGGATATTCCGTTTGACAGGGGACTTGACGGGCATTCCGACGCGGACGTACTCATCCATGCAGTTATGGACGCTCTTTTGGGAGCCGCCGGCATGGGAGATATCGGCAGGCATTTCCCGGATTCCGATGAGCAGTATAGAGGCATAAGCTCGCTGGAGCTTCTCCGGAGGGTAAAGGAGTTGCTCGATGAAAACTTCTACAGGGTAGCAAACGTAGATGTTACGGTCATCGTACAGAGGCCGAAGATAGCGCCGTACATAGATGAGATGAGAGAAAACATCGCGCGCGTTCTGGACGTTCAGCCTTCGAGAATTAATATTAAGGGAACTACGACAGAGAATTTAGGGTTTACGGGAAGAGGAGAAGGCATAGCAGCGCAGGCTGCATGCGCCATTTACAGGTAAGGAGACTATATTCAATGAGACTATCAAAACTACATTTTAAGACGCTGAGAGAAGTACCGAAGGAAGCTGAAATTCCAAGTCACATCCTTCTTCTCAGAGCAGGAATGATAAAGAAGACTGCAGCCGGCATATACACCTACATGCCCATGGGCTGGAGAACGGTGAGAAAAATTGAGAACATCGTTCGCGAAGAGATGGATGCAAAGGGCGCGCAGGAGATCAGGACGTCCGTTTTGCAGCCGGGAGAGCTCTGGCAAGAATCGGGAAGATGGAGCGCTTACGGTCCTGAAATGTGGAGACTGAATGACCGCAATGAACGAGGCTTTTGCCTGGGACCTACGGCAGAAGAGGTATTCACGGACATTATCAGAAACGATGTTACGTCCTATAAGCAGCTTCCGCTGTCCATATATCAGATTTCAAACAAGTTCAGAGACGAGGCGAGACCGCGTTTTGGAATGATGAGATCCAGGGACTTCATCATGAAGGACAACTATTCCTTCGATAGAGACGAAGCGGGTCTCGACGTAAGCTACGATGAAATGTACGATGCTTACAATAAGGTGTTCACCAGGTGCGGACTCACCTTCAGACCTGTTGAAGCAGATCCTGGAGCAATCGGCGGCAATAACTCCCACGAGTTTACTGCTCTCTGCGAATACGGGGAAAGTGAGATTGCATACTGCGATACTTGCGATATGGCTGCAACGGTAGAGAAGGCGGAGTGCGCGGACGCGCCTGTCCAGGATGACGTTGAAGCCCTTCCTCTCGAAAAGGTGCTCACACCTGATACCAAGACCATCGACGCGGTAGCAGAGTATCTGGGTCTTCCGACGGAGCAGACCATCAAGGCACTTCTCTTTGTGACCTACGATGAGGAAGGAAATGAGAAGGAGTACGTGGCAGCTTTTGTAAGAGGTGACAGAGAGCTGAACATGACGAAGCTTGCCAACGTTCTCGACATCAATCAGTACGCAATAGAGTTCGCGGATGAAGAAAAGATGTCAGAAGCGACAGGCTGCGTCGGCGGATTCACAGGTCCTATGGGACTCCACGACTGCAAGATCGTGGTGGACTCGGAACTTCCTGGGCTCAAGAACCTCTGCGCCGGAGCATGTGAGACGGATCATCACTACATCAACATGAACTACGGCAGAGACTACGAAGGTGATATAATAGCCGATA
>JAFTHD010000265.1 GCA_017457585.1 Bacillota bacterium
GGCGTAATGGCGTCATCTACCGTAGGCGGTCTGTCCGGTGCATTTATACCGGTATCGGAGGACGGCGGAATGATCGATGCGGCTGTTTCGGGCACCCTCACCCTTGAGAAACTGGAAGCCATGACGGCAGTATGCAGCGTAGGACTGGATATGATAGTGCTGCCGGGAGACACGCCGGCCACCACCATCGCTGCCATCATAGCCGATGAGGCTGCAATAGGAATGGTAAACTCCAAGACGACGGCTGTCAGAGTTATTCCTGCCATCGGAAAGGAACACGGAGAAATGCTGGACTTCGGAGGACTTTTGGGTCAGGGCCCTATCATGAAAGTAAACGGCAAATCCTCCGATATCATGATCAACAGAGGCGGCAGGATTCCTGCGCCGATGCAGAGTCTGAAGAATTAAGTTTACGAATAAAAAGCGCAGGGGCAACGCTTTTGCTGAAAAGTGCTGCTCCTGCGCTTTTTCATATGATACGGTATGTCATTCACGGAAAATCCATCAATCAGGATTGTCAGAGGGAATAAGATTAAAGACTGTCGATTTCAGGGATCACCTTATAAAGGTCGCGGAGTGCTTCGTATTCCGCCTGAGCCTTCTCCTTTGAAGCGGATGTTGCGTGCTCATCGAGAATCGCGCGTATCATGATGTTCTTTGAAGTGTGCTCCATTGAGGTGAACTCGATCATATCGACGCTGTAGCCCTTTGCTTCCAGTTTGAGGCCCCTGAGGCCGTCTGTCAGAAGCTCTGTGAACTTATCCTTTATGATTCCGTGCTTCAGCATAGGCTGAGCCGTTTCGTTCTCTATCTGTGAGAAAAGCTGGTGCTGACAACAAGGAACGCTGAGTATAACGCTGCTGTTCCATCCGACCGCGTTTATGAGGGCGTAGTCGGTGGCCGTGTCACATGCATGGAGCGTAACCACCATGTCTGCCCCGTCGCTTCTGTAGTCAGCGATATCTCCCGTCTGGAAGCGCAAGCCGCTGTAATTGAGCTCTTTTGCAACCTTTGCGCAAAACTCTATGACGTCTTCCTTCAGATCAAGACCTGTAATCTCAACGTCGCGATTCTGCAAAACTTTCAGGTAGTAATAGAGGCCGAAGGTGAGATAACTCTTGCCGCAGCCGAAATCTATGATTCGAAGAGTCCTATCCTTAGGCAGGGATTCCATGGCATCGTCCACGATTTCCAGGAACCTGTTGATCTGCCTGAACTTGGAGTAGTGCTTGTCAAATACGTGTCCTTTCTCGTCCATCACGCCGAGTTTTATGAGAAAGTCGCAAGGCTTTCCCTCACGGATGATATACTGCTTTCTCCTGTTGTGATCAAGGGAGACAGCCTGGCGTGGCGTCTCCGGATGACTTACCGTAATATGCGGTTTATCCGGCTTATTTGCCAGAATCTGAATATCCTCCGTCTCAGTTAGAATGTTAATCTGTTTGAATTCATCCCGTATCTTCTCCGTAAGGAAATCCACCGCCTCATAGTATGAGATGTTGGAATGGGTCACCTTCTTGTCGTACTGCAATTCGGCCTGGACCATCACTTCACCGCGAAGCATTACGGGACGAAGGGTAATCCTCTTATACTCTATGGACTTGCGCCTTTTGCCTGCCAGGACGATTCTGATAAGCCGGTCGGATTCGAGGGCGTGGCAGAGCACCTGATTTAATTTGTACATTGATTTTCTCCCTGTTGTTTTCTTCTTTTGAATAATATATCATACTTTTGATAGGTTTGACCGGGAAACCGGTAATATGAGGAGACATAACGAGGTAAGACTTATGAGCAGAGCAGAAAATGCAAAGGTTGCGAATGAAAGATCGAAGATTATCGTCAGGACGAGCATCGTAGGGATACTGGTGAACGTGCTTCTGGCAGTATTTAAGGCAGCGGTAGGACTTTTGTCCAATTCAATCGCCATTGTGCTGGACGCGGTGAACAATTTGAGCGACGCGCTGTCCTCCGTTATAACGATACTGGGGACGAAACTTGCAGGCAAGGCGCCGGATAAGAAACATCCGCTGGGCTACGGAAGGATCGAGTATCTGAGCGCAATGATCGTGTCAGCCCTTGTAATATACGCAGGAATTACGGCCATGGTGGAATCCGTCAAGAAGCTGATTCATCCTGAAACGCCGGATTACTCTGCGGCAGCGTTGATCATAGTGGCTTCTGCCATCGTTGCGAAACTGCTCCTGGGAAGGTACGTGAAGAAGACGGGGGTTAAGGTGAACTCCGGCTCCCTCATCGCTTCAGGATCAGACGCACTTTACGACGCGATTTTATCGGCAGTAGTTCTCCTGTCGGCCATCATCTACATTGCAGCAGGAGTCAACCTTGAGGCATATGTGAGCATCGCCATTTCCATCTTCATTATCAAGGCAGGCATCGAGATGCTCCTTGAGACCATCGATGAGATTCTCGGAAAAAGGGCGGAAGCTGAGTTCACCAATGAAATCAAGGCGTTTATCTGCCAGGAACCGGAGGTTTCCGGAGCATACGACCTGATTCTTCACAGCTACGGACCTGATAAGTACATAGGTTCCGTGCACATTGAGATTCCGGACACCATGAGAGCCGATGAAATCGACACCCTCGAGCGGCGAATCATGGGAAAGATTTACAAAAAATACCACATCATCATGGCAGGCATAGGCATTTACTCGGTGAATACGACGGACGATAGGGTGATGGCAATCAGGACGAGAATCACCCGGCTTGTCATGTCACACGAGGGCGTGCTGCAGATGCACGGATTTTACGTAAACAGCGAGACCATGACCATAACCTTTGATGTCATCATAGACTATGCCATAGACAACAGAAAGGAAATATACGAGCACATCTATCAGGAAGTCAGTCAGGAATATCCTGAATATCATCTTGATATGGCTATGGATGTGGATATATAATAAACAGTTGTATATTCAAATGGAAAGCAGGCTAAAATCAATGGCAGAAAGACAGAAAATCATCAATATAGCAGTTATCGCCCACGTAGACGCAGGTAAGTCCACCCTCGTAGACGCATTCCTGAACCAGAGCGGCGTGTTCAGGGACAACGAGAAGGTAGTGGACTGCGTCATGGACAGCGACGATATAGAGAGGGAGAGGGGAATCACCATCTACTCCAAAAATTGCAGCGTCATGTACGGCGACACGAAGATCAACATCGTAGACACGCCGGGACACGCAGACTTTTCATCGGAAGTGGAGCGAATCATCAAGACGGTTGACACGGTAATCCTGCTCGTTGACTCAAGCGAAGGCCCGATGCCGCAGACGAGATTCGTTCTTCAGAAATCCCTGGAGCAGGGTCTGAACCCGATACTTCTCATCAACAAGATTGACAAAAAAGACGCGCGCATTGCCGAGGTAGAGGACGAGGTTCTCGAGCTCTTCATGGATTTGAACGCCAATGAAAAGCAGCTTGACTTCCCGACGCTCTACGGGATAGCAAGGCAGGGTATCGTCGTATACGACCCGGCCGACGTGGAGAACATCACCATCGGCGAAGGCGAAGCAAAGATCAAGAAGAGCGCAAGGGGCATGGCAGGCCTTGATATAACGCCGCTCTTTGAGACCATAATCAAGCACTGCCAGGCATATCCTGACAAGAGGGAAGAGCCGCTTCAGCTTCAGATCAGCGCCCTGGCATACGATGACTATATTGGAAGGCTTGGAATCGGCAGGGTCACCAAGGGAACTGTCAAGGCAGCGAGCACCGTAGCCGTATCGTAGGATGACGGGGAGATCGTATCCCGCAAGATCAATCAGGTTTTCGTATACAGAGGTCTTAAGAGGATGGCAGTGGATGAAGCCCAGGCCGGAGACATTGTCGTGGTATCTGGAATATCCGACATATCCATAGGAGAGACCATCTGCGATCCTTCGTCACCTGACCCGCTGGAGATGATTCACATAGAGGAGCCGACCCTCAGCATGAACTTCATGGTAAACAAGTCACCTTTTGCAGGTAAAGTGGGTAAGTACGTGACATCGAGACACATCAGGGAAAGGCTCATGAAGGAGCTTGAGGTAAACGTAGGTCTCAGGGTTGAAGAGACGGAATCTACGGACAGCTTCAAGGTGTCGGGAAGAGGAGAACTTCACCTTTCCATTTTAATCGAAAACATGCGCAGGGAAGGGTACGAACTCGCCGTTTCGAAGCCTGAGGTTATCATGAGAAGAGGGCCGAAGAACGAAGTCTTAGAGCCGATGGAAGAGGTCATCATAAGCGTTCCCGACGAGTACAGCGGCACCGTCATAGGCAAGCTGAATATCAGGAAGGGCATCATGCAGGAGATGCAGAGCGAAAACGGCTATACACGCCTTGCCTATCTCGCTCCTACGAGAGGCCTTTTAGGATATAGAAGCGAGTTCATTAACGATACGAGAGGCGAGGGCACCATGGTTCGCCGCTTTGACAGGTTCGGCGAGTACGTTGGAGAGATTCCGCAGAGGACAAATGGCGTTGCCATCGCCCAGGAGGAAGGCATTACGACGCCTTACGCCATCTTCAATATTAGCGAGAGAGTGCAGATGTTCGTGGAACCGGGCGTTCGTGTTTACGAGGGAATGATCGTCGGCATGAATGCAAGATCCGACGACATGGTTGTAAATCCGTGCAAAGCAAAGAAACAGACGAACATGCGTGCCGCAGGAAGCGATGAGAATATCAAACTTGCGCCGGCAAGAACCTTTACCCTTGAGGAGGCCCTTGAGTTCATTGATGATGATGAGCTTGTCGAGGTGGTTCCCGACGATATCAGGCTGAGAAAGAAGCTGCTCCACGAACTTGAGAGAAGGAGAAGCGGAAGGAATATCAAGTAGCGACTCCGGCGGGATTGCTGCGCAGAAGATAAATGGGGCATCATATGCCACAAGGTTAGTCCAAAAACAGGAGGAAAGTTAAATGGGAGACGGAATCATCGGAAAGATACTGTATTTCAGGATATTCATTATCGGTGCGCTTGTTTTTGCTAAGCTGCTTCGCTTCATAGATAACGACAGGCAGCTTATCATATTCCTTATTGCAGTTGCAGTTGTCTACATCGTCTGGACCATTATGCGCGAGCTGGGTAAGAGAAAGCGTGCAGAGCGGGATTGGGAGGCAGGCAAAGGCAAGCCGGCTCCCGTGCACAAAGGTCAGTCAAACAAGAAAAAGCGCAGATAGAATCTATTGATGATCGGTTTATGACAGGTACTTTTTAGGTGCCTGTCTTTTTTTGAGAAATTCTATTGACAAGCGGCAAAGGATGTATTATTGTATTAATCAGTTAATACAATAATACAAAGATGCAAATTGTAAACTCATATGGGCAGATGTTTAGTAAGGACGTGAAATATGGAATGGAATTTTAAAAACGGTATTCCTATCTATGCACAGATTGTGGAAGAACTGACCATGAGGATTGCAAGCGGTGCCTACGCACCGGGCGACAAGCTTCCCTCGGTTAGGGATCTTGCCATGGACGCAGGGGTAAATCCCAACACCATGCAGAGAGCCCTTGCAGAGCTTGAGCGAAGGGGACTGGTATTTTCCGAACGCACCAGCGGCAGATTCGTCACCAAGGATGAAGATGTTCTGAGGCAGCTCCATGCGAAGCTTGCAGGAGAATACTTCACGGAGCTTTCTGAGAAGCTGAGCAAGATAGGGATGAGTAGTGATGAAGTGAAGGAAGCCCTTGACAGGTGGCTTTCCCAATATGACAGGTAGGAGGATAATATGGCAAGAGTAGACATCGATCATCTGACAAAGATATTCGGAAGCCGGATCGCGTTAAACGATGTAACGCTAACCCTTGAAAAAGGGCAGATCGTCGGGCTTCTGGGACCTAACGGAAGCGGAAAGACGACGCTCATCAAGACGCTCAACGGTCTGCTTACACCGTCCTTTGGGGAAGTGAGGATCAAC
>JAFTHD010000266.1 GCA_017457585.1 Bacillota bacterium
GTCCCGTCTCTCCGTCAAAGTTGAGGACCTTGTTCCATGAGAACACGTAGTCCTTGATACGGTAGTTTGCCAGTTCGTTGAATATTACGGCGCCTATGCCTACGTCCGCAGCCGTCTCATCGAGGTTCTCCGTCGTGACATTCTTGTCTATCATGATCTGCTTCGTCTGCTCGACAGCCCTGTTGAGAACGTCCTCCAGGAAGATTACCCTGCCCTCTCTCGTGGACATGGTGCCCTCTTCCATGCTGACGAGGCCAAACGGCACGTGCACGCAATCCTTTGCCCAGTCGTATCCCATGAGCTCAATGACCTTGAACCACTGCTGGAAGTGAAGATTCTGCTGGGACGCTACCACGTACACGTTCTTGTAAAAGTCGTAGGTCTCCTTCCTGTAGAGTGCGGCCGCTATATCTCTCGTAATGTAAAGGCTCGAACCATCTCTCTTCGTGATGAGCGCAGGCGGCAGATCGAAGTCGTCCAGCTTCACGATCTGTGCTCCGTCGTCCTCTATGAGAAGCCCCTTGTCCTTGAGTTCCTGCACTACAGCCGGCATCTTATCCGAATAGAAGCTTTCCCCGTTGTAGGAATCGAACTCGATGCCCAGCATGCCGTATACTCTGCCGAACTCCTTGAGACTCTCCTGACGGAACCACGTCCAAAGTTCAACTTCCTCCGGCTCGCCCTTCTCCAGTTTCGTAAAGATTTCACGCGCTTCGTCTTCCAGGGACGGATCCTTCTCCGCTTCCTTGTGGAACTTGGTGTAGTAGGAAAGAAGCGACTTGATAGGCTCCCTCTCAACGTCCTCCTTGTTTCCCCATCTCCTGTATGCGCAGATCATCTTGCCAAACTGGGTACCGTAGTCGCCCAGATGATTTATCCTGATTGCGTTATATCCGAGGAAATCATAGATCTTGTAAATGGAGTTGCCGATAACGGTGCTCCTGATATGTCCTATATGGAACGGCTTGGCAATATTCGGCGATGAGTACTCGACGATAACAGTCTTTCCTTCTCCTATATCACTCCTGCCGTAGTTCTCGCCCTCGCTTATGACCTGCGTGACTACTTCCTGAGCCATCTTTTCCTGTGAGAGGAACATGTTCACGTATGCGTTCACCTGTTCCACCTTCACGAAAAGGTCTTCCCCTTCTACGGCAGACGCAATGTCTGCTGCGATAAGCGGCGGCGCCTTCCTGAATATCTTAGCCAGCTTGAAACAAGGGAAAGCGTAATCTCCCATCTTGCTGTCAGCCGGAGTCTCGATCATACCGATTACTTCCGATTTTTCAAGTCCTTCCACGTGAGGCGCTATCAGTTCCGCTATCTTTTCTTTGTAATCTATCATTTGCTCTCCTCGCTACCTTTTCAGCTTCACCACGGTAACACCGTCACCGCCTTCGTCAAAGCCACCGCGCTTGTATTCCTTAACGCTCTTGTTTCGCTTAAGCATCTCGTGGATGCCCTTTCTGAGTATGCCCTCTCCGCGTCCGTGGATGACGGTCACGTTCTCCAGGCCTGAGATGTAGGCATCATCTATATATTTTTCCACATCCATTACGGCATCGTCAAGGTTTTTGCCTCTCACATCAATCGACGTGCTTACCGTCTGTGATTTGCGCTTGTATATGCTGCCGTAGGATGTATTTTTCTTCTTCGTCTTGGTTCTGACCCCATCTATGAGCATGAGATCGCTCACGTTTGCCGAGACCTTCATCACGCCGATCTGTACCTGCAGGTTCCCCTTATCGTCAGGCAGCGTCAGCACCTCGCCGTTTTGACCCAGCGTGAGCAGCTTCACCCTGTCTCCTACTGCCAGCTTGGAAGGATCGACAGGGTCCCTGTTTGTCTCCACCTGTATAGAAGTCCTGTTCTTCTTTTCCAGCTTCGTCAGCTTCCTTCTGTTGCGATCAAAGACTGCGTTCCGCTCGGCCAGATTGTCCACCTTGGCAAGTTCCTTCAGCTCCGCTCTGATCTCATTTGACATCTCTCTGGCTTCTCTCACGATGTCGCGAGCCTCCGCCTTGGCGTTCTCGATCAGCCTGGCCTTCTGCGCCTTGAGCTTCTCCTGCTCCTGCTCCAGAGCCTCCCTCTGGTGTTTCATCTCTATGTTGATGGCGATGGCCTCGTCTCTCTCCTGCTCGGCCCGCTTCTTATCCGCCTCGATGGATGATATGACATCTTCAAAGGCGATGTCTCCCGCCTCAAGGAGAGTTCCTGCATGTTCTATGATATCCCTGTCGAGTCCCAGTTTCCCTGAAATTTCAAAGGCATTTGATTTACCGGGAAGTCCGGTCACGAGCCTATAGGTCGGACTCAAAGTCTCCACGTTAAACTCCATGGAAGCGTTCTCAACCTGCGGCGTCGATATGGCGTACTTCTTCAGCTCCGTATAGTGAGTGGTTGCGATTGAAGATGCTCCTGCCTCTTTGAGTCTGTCAAGAATTGCAATTGCAAGTGCGGCGCCTTCCGTAGGATCCGTTCCAGCGCCCAGCTCATCCAGCAGAACGAGGCTGGAGTCTCCTGCCTCTCTTACGATATCCACGATGTTTATCATGTGTGAAGAGAAGGTGGATAGGCTCTGCTCTATGCTCTGCTCATCTCCTATATCTGCAAAAACATCCCTGTAAACGGGTACCGTGCTCCCAGGTGATGCCGGAATGTGAAGACCTGTCATCGCCATGAGACTCAAAAGCCCAGCGGTCTTAAGGGTGACCGTCTTGCCTCCCGTATTGGGGCCTGTGATAACCAGCGTCTTGTATTTTTCTCCTATCTCAACGCTGATCGGCACTACTTTCTTCTTGTCTATGAGCGGATGTGCAGCCGATTTTAGCCTTAAAATGCCGTCTTCATTTATATCCGGCTCTTCCCCATCCATGTCTATGCTCATCCTGCCCTTTGCCATAAACAGATCCAGTTCTAAGAGCAGCTTCTGATTGTTTCGAAGATCGTGGTAGTGCTCCGATACGCCTCCTGAAAGTTCCTGAAGGATTCTCTGAATCTCAGCCTGCTCCTCCAGTTCCAACTGCCTCAGTCTGTTATTCAGATCCACGATGACCTGTGGCTCTATGAAAAGGGTTGCCCCCGATCCGCTCTGGTCGTGAACGATTCCCGGCACACTGCTGCGGTGCTCCGCCTTTACGGGGATGACATATCTTCCGTTTCGCATGGTGACGATGGAATCCTGTAGCACCGTCTTGTTGTCAGATCTGGTTACGATCTGATTCATCTTGGCCTTGAGGGCATCGTTCTGCCTTACGATTTCACGTCTGATTCTCCTCAGCTCCGTGCTGGCATTGTCCGCCATCTCATCTTCAGACAGTATGCACCTGTCGATCTCGGATGCCAGCCTGTCCGTCACGACGATAAGCTCCGTTATGGAGTCTATGATCGGCAGTTCCGGCAGGTCCTCGGATTTCATGAAGCTTACCACGTTTGCCGCAGTCTTCATGTTGTAGAGCACCCTGAGCAGCTGAGCCATGGTCAGCACCCCACCCTTTCTGGCGAGGGATACAAGATCCGATATATCATAAAAACCACCGATTGGTAACGGTCCCTTAACATTGATGAGCTTTACCGCTTCTGTGGTTTCCTCTTGTCTTTCCCTTATTTCAGACACATCACAGATAGGCTTAAGTTCCGAGATGACTTTTTTCGTCATTTCGGAACCTGCCTGATTCTTTAACATGTCTATGATTTTGTGATATTCCAGAACGTGTAGGGTCTTGTCTTTCATTGAGGATTATCCGTTGTTTCTGTATTTCTCCAGTTCCTTCTTCAGTTGGAGGTTCTCCATCTGAAGGTCAAAGAAACTGTTTTCAAGTTCTCTGCACTTTTCCTCTACTTCGCGAACGACTGCATCCATGCTTGTCTGAGTCTGCTGTCTTGCGGATTCAACCGCTTCCTTAAGGCTTCTGTTCTCTTCTTCCTGCGCTCTGATCTGATTGAGCAGCTCATCTTTCTGCAGGACAACTGCCTGGGTCTCTTCCTTGTAGTCCAGATAGTTCTTCTTTGATTCATCCCAAAGCTGAACGTAGTGCTGCGCATCCTTTTCAAGCTGAACGTTGATTCTTCTGCTCTCCTCCAGATCCTCAAGAACCTGGAAGTATTCGCTTGTGATGTTCACTGCCGCGAGAACGCCCAAATTGGAAGGAACTACGCCTGCATTCTTTGCAGCGTCGGAAACTTCCTGCATCTTGGAGTCAACGTGAGCAGCCACCTGGATAATCTCTTCCCTGGACTTCTCTCCTGCAATAACGTACTCCTGACCGTAGATTTTAACTTTAACTCTGTTGTTTTCCATAAGACTTCTCCTAAATCTCTCTCAACACAGCATTTAATTCATTCTTCAGTGCTTCCAGTACCTTCTCATGTACCTTTGCAACTTCGTCGTCTGTAAGGGTCTTGTCCTTATCTCTGTACGTAAGTGCGAAGGCTACGCTCTTCTTACCTTCGTCAACCTGCTTACCCCTGTATACATCGAAGAGTTTTACGCTCTCCAGAATCGCTCCGCCGTTTGCCTTTATCGTCTCCTCTATGCTGCCGACTTCCATTTCCTCATCCACAAGAAGTGCAATGTCTCTGGATACTGCCGGGTACTTCGGCAGTGGACTGTAGATGATGGTCCTGTCTGAATTTCTGTCGATTGCAGGAACCTTCAGCTCTGCTGCGTAAACTCTCTGTCCGCCCAGCCCGAAGTTCTCTGCAACGTCAGGATGAATCTCTCCTATGATTCCCAGGAGCTCATCACCTGCGTAAACCTTTGCACACCTTCCCGGGTGGAAAGCCTGCTCGTTTTCTTCTGAAACGTACTTAACGTCTGCAACGCCCATCTTCTTGAAGAGTTCTTCCAGCACGCCCTTGAGGGAGAAGAAGTCCGTTCCCTTGCCGTACATTCCCACGCAAAGTGCGAACTGTTCATCCGGAAGACCGTCATCGTTCTTATCTGTAGAGAAGAAGGTGTTGCCGATTTCAAAAGCGTTTACCTTCTCAATGTTCCTCGAATAGTTCCTTGCCAGAACCTCAAGCATGTTCGGAAGGAGCGTCGTTCTCATGACTGAGTTCTCTTCTCCAAGAGGGTTGATGATCTTAACGAAATTGCGCTTGTCGGAATCCTCAGAAATTCCTATCTGATCGACGCCCTTCGGGCTGACGAATGAATAGGTCTGAATCTCGTTTAATCCCATGGAGCAGAGAACTTCTCTCATCAGGTCGCGTTCGAATCTGTCGGCTGAAACCCCTGCTTCCGTATTGCTCTTTGGCAGCGTTACAGGCAGCTTATCGTAGCCGTAGATCCTTGCGATTTCTTCAACGTAATCCTCTTCCTCCAGCAGATCCTGTCTCACCGTCGGCGGCGTTACCGTTATGATATCTCCTTCTCCCGAAGTCTTGATTTCCAGGCTTTCAAAGATGTCTACCATCGCCTGCCTGTCCAGCTGAATTCCGAGAACGTAGTTGATTCTGCTCACTCTCACATCGATGGTCTTCGCAACTGCAGGCTCAGGATATACGTCAACTCTGCCCTTGCAGACCTTACCGGCTCCGATCAGCTCGATAAGTCTGCACACTCTGTCCGCTGCGGACTGGCAGAGGTTCGGGTCGATACCCTTTTCAAATCTGGAGGAGGCCTCCGTTCTGAGAGTCAGCTTCTTGGAAGTATTTCTGATGCTGTCGCCATCGAAGTTGGCGCACTCTACGATAATCGTCGTCGTATCGTCTTCGATTTCGGAGTTGAGTCCTCCCATGATTCCTGCGATACCGATTCCTCTCTCTGCATCCTTGATGAGGAGCATATCGCTGGTGAGAGTCCTCTCGTTTTCATCCAGGGTCACGAAGGTTTCGCTTTCAGCAGCATTTTCAACGATGATCTTGCCGCCTTTCACCTGGGTGATGTCGTATGCGTGAATCGGCTGGCCGTACTCAAGCATTACGAAGTTGGTGATATCAACGATGTTGTTGATCGGTCTCATGCCTGCGTACATGAGTCTCTTCTGATGCCACCAAGGGGACTGCTCCACCTTAACATCCGTAACGACTCTCGCTACGAATCTTCTGCATGCTTCAGGGTTTCTGATTTCAACGGAAACGTAGTCCTTTGACTCGCCTGCTCCGTTCTCATTCTGAATGTCGATGTCAGGATATGTGAAAGGCTTGCCAAATGTAGCGGAGGCCTCTCTTGCCATTCCTACCATTGCCAGACAGTCCGGTCTGTTCGGCGTGATCTCGAAGTCAACCACTGCCTTCTTAAGTCCCAGGGCTTCCCCGAAATCTTCTCCCGGAGTGCCGCCTTCTAAGATCCAGATTCCGTCTCTGTGAGCAACGGGAACGACTTTATCTTCGAATCCCATCTCGCCTGCGGAGCAGAGCATTCCGTTGGATACTACGCCTCTCAGCTTGCCCTTGGTGATCTTGACGCCACCCTCCTGCTTTGGTTGTCCGTGGAGCGGTCCCGGAATCCTGCTCTTGTGAAGAGCAACAGGAACGTATGCTCCCTCGAACACGTTCGGTGCTCCCGTCACGATCTGAACGGGCTCATCCTTTCCAACGTCAACCTGACAAACAACCAGCTTGTCTGCGTCAGGGTGCTTCTCTATCTTAACAATCTTGCCGACTACTACGTTCTCCATCTCTTCACAGAAGTGCTCGCATGTCTCAAGGTTTGAACCGGACATGATCATTCTGTCGCAGAACTCTTCGTCGCTTACGTCTAACTTTATATAGTCATTCAACCATTCAACAGGTACTAACATTTCACCCTCCTACTTAAACTGATTAATGAATCTCATATCGTTCTCGTAGAACAATCTGATATCTTCAACGCCGTACTTGAGCATTGCTACTCTCTCAACGCCCATTCCAAGAGCGAAACCTGTGTATTTCTCTGTATCTATTCCGCCAACCTTGAGAACGTTAGGGTGAACCATACCGCAGCCCAAAATCTCAATCCAGCCGCTGCCCTTGCATACTCTGCATCCCTTGCCTCCGCACTTGAAGCAGGAAACGTCCATCTCTGCAGAAGGCTCCGTAAATGGGAAGTGGTGAGGTCTGAACTTGGTCTTCGTCTCAGGTCCGAAGAGCTGCTTCGCAAAGCTGTCCAAAGTTCCCTTAAGATCTGCCATGGTGATGCCTTCATCAACGACCAGACCCTCTATCTGATGGAACATCGGTGAATGGGTTGCATCAGGCGTGTCGCACCTAAAACATCTACCCGGTGAAATAACCTTGATCGGAGGCGCCTGCTTCTGCAGCGTTCTTACCTGAACGCATGAAGTCTGCGTTCTCAGCAGCGTGTCCTCAGTAATGTAAAATGTGTCGGTCATATCACGTGCCGGATGATTAGGGCCTGCGTTGAGCGCATCGAAGTTGTTGACTACCGTCTCAACCTCAGGGCCTTCAACGATGGAGAATCCCATGTTCATAAATACCTTTGAGATCTCCTCCATGGTGATGGTAAGAGGATGCTTAACGCCTACGCTTACCTCTCTGCCCGGCTCTGTAACGTCGATCTTCTCAAGCTTGAACTGAGCCTTCTTCGCAGCTTCCTTGACTTCCTTGAACTTTTCGTCCAGGAGCTGCTCTATCTCAGCCCTTACCTTGTTGGCCATCTGGCCCGTCGTCTTTCTTTCCTCAGGGGAAAGCTTACCCATGCCCCTTAAGATCTCCGTCAGCTTGCCCTTCTTGCCCAGGACCTTGACGCGAATCTCATCTGCCTGCGCCAGATTCTCAACTTCGCTAAGTCTGGCTTTAGCTTCTTCCAAAATGTTGTTTAACTGAGTTTGCATGTTTATACCTCACATTGATTTAATGTTTTGTGACTCGTACATGAGTATCCCTGCGGCAACGGCCGCGTTCAGGGATTCGATGGCTCCTGCCATCGGTATCTTTATCTTCACGTCAGCTGCGTTCATAAGACCTTCGCTGGCGCCCTTTCCTTCGTTCCCTATGACGAGAAGGCTCCTCTCAGGATAGGTCACTTCCCTGTAGTCCTCTGCACCCTCGAGGGCGGTGACTACCAATTTCCTTCCTGTGCTCCCTGCAAGACTGATGAGCTTATCTTCATCTGCCCTGCTGACGAGCGGTACCCTCATTACAGATCCTGCTGCCGACCGCACCACCTTTGGAGAGTATACGTCGACACAACCTTTGAGCAGAACTACGCCGCCATACCCTGCCGCCTCAGCAGTTCTTATCATGGTGCCCATGTTGCCGGGGTCCTGGATCCTGTCCAGGATCAGAATATGTCCGCCGCCGTCTAAGAGCTTCTCAAGCCTTTCTTCACCGGAAGGCTGCTGGCGAAATACGGATATGACTCCTTGGGAGTTCTCCGTGTCTGAAAGCTGCGCGAACAGCTCCCGGGTTATGCCAAAGACCCTGTCATCGGGGATTATACCGGCACCCGAACCCTCTTCGATGAAAACGGCTTCCGGCTGGCTCCCATATTCCAGTGCATCCTTCAGCGGCTTGATTCCTTCCAGAAGATAGAGTCCTGTCTCATCCCTGTACTTCCTGCTCTTTAGCTTAAAAGCCGCCTTATATCTCGCATTATCCTTTGATTTTATGATTTTCATATGGTGATTTGGGCCGAAGAAAAACTCTAATTCACAAACAGTAGCCGGTTATAAACCGGCTACCAAAAACGCTGTGTTTTTCGCTCTATATCTGTTTATTTCAGGAAGGATGGAACATCAATTCCGCTGATGCCGCCTGAAAACAGACTATCTTCTCTCTTTGCCTCTGCCTTTTCTTCAAATACAGGTTCGTCAGCCTTCTTAGGCGGAATCACGCTGTCCATGAGCCCTGCCGCAGGCGACTTTTCAAATCCGGCTGCGATAACCGTCACTGCAATCTCATCTGTGAGTTCTTCCTTAACGGAAGCACCAAGGATGATAATCGCATTGCTGTCAGCCTCGTCGCTGATCTTCGTTGCAACTCTGTCAACATCCAGCATGGTAAGGTCTCTGCCGCCTGTGATGTTGACGAGAACTGCTCTCGCACCTGAAATCTTCGTCTCAAGAAGAGGACTGTCAACGGCTGACTTAACTGCCTCTTCCAGTCTGTCGTCGCCCTTGCCGTGACCAACGCCCATGTGAACGATTCCTCTGTCCTTCATGATCGTCGTAACGTCTGCAAAGTCAAGATTGATGAGCGCGTCGTCTACAATGATATCCGAGATACCCTGAACGCCCTGCTTGAGAACTTCGTCTGCAAGCTCAAAGGCCTCCATGAGGGATGTCTGTTCCTGAACAGTTTCGAGGAGTTTATCGTTCGGTACTACTACAAGTGAATCAACATACTTCTTCAGGAACTTGATTCCAAGATCAGCATGTTCTCCTCTCTTCTTTCCTTCAAATCTGAACGGCTTCGTAACTACACCTACTGTGAGCACGCCCATGTCCTTCGCAATCTTAGCAATGATCGGGGCTGCACCTGTGCCTGTGCCGCCTCCCATACCGCAGGTGATGAATACCATATCGGAACCTGCGATGTACTTCTCCAGATCTTCAAGGCTCTCCTCTGCAGACTTCTGACCTACCTCAGGATTGCCGCCTGCACCGAGTCCCTTGGTCAGCTTCTCTCCAATCTGAATCTTCGTCTCTGCCTTACTTCTCGCCAGAGCCTGTTTATCCGTATTAACAGCTATGAAAGTTACACCCTTCATGCCGCCGTCTATCATCCTGTTAACTGCGTTACATCCACCGCCGCCAACACCAATGACTTTGATTTCCTGTATATTTGACTGTGTCGTCTCGAATGTTAACATTAAGTAGTACCTCCCCTGGGTTTCACCTATGATTTCTACCAGTCATTGTACCACAATAAATTTATTCAGTAAAGGAACAATAATTATCTCCGCTTACAATTATAGTGCCTTTTTTCTTGCCTTTCTGATACAGGTCGTACACTACCGTTTTCAGCGCACCGGATCCGAGAGATTCAATGACGTTTGAATAGGCGCCTTCCACCTTGATTTTTGAGTAAACCGTGGCCTTAACTCTCCCATCCTTCAGTTCCAAAGACTTGAAGAACATATCCCCTTCTGAAGTGGCTGCAAGGAGTTCCATGATTTTGTCATACCCTTTGTCATCCTTGAACTTGACCTTCTGACCCTTCTGTGCATTTATTGCTTCGAGACCCTTTACAAGGGTAATCTCCCGTCTTTCCTTTGCTACCTCAATTACGGTACCCTCATTGTCGGTAACCACATATTTCTCACCCATTGTAAACTGGGCCAGCCCAACGCGTTCATTTACCGTAACATTAATTATGTTAGGTAGTTTTCTGCTTAGTTTAACGTCCTGAATATAGAGATTTTCCTTGATCTTGCCCTTCTCAAAGATGAGATGCACGTCAAATATATTATTACCCTTCTTCAATTCCGTGCCCTTGAGAACCTGGGCGTCAGTCAGGTAATCGTTACCACTCACATTGACTTCCTTGACTGTGAAGTAGTCTATATGAAGCACAGCAAAAGCAGCAACAACAAGTCCCAGCGCGATGACGATTCTGAGAAGATAATTCTTGCTCTTCTTTCTCTTCTTTCTTTTTTTTCTGCCTTTTTTATTTACCTCAGGCATGACGTTTGCTTTGTTCTCTTCTGCCAAAGCGTTCACCTCTACTTGTCGAGTTCTACGATATTGTCACAGATAATCTTAACCGCATCTTCTGCAGCACAGGATCTGCTTTTTTCAGACATATCTTTCAGTCCTTCCGGGTGTTTCATCATATCTGTAATCGTACTTATCAGACTATCGTTATCCAGATTTTTCTCTTCGATTACATTGGCCCCGCCCTTCTCTGCAACTGCCCTCGCATTGAAGAACTGATGGTTTCCTGTCGCTGCCGGGAACGGAATAAATACGGCCGGTTTACCGCACACAGTCACCTCAGCAACGGTAAGCGCACCGCTCCTGCTTACCACCATGTCAGCAGCGTTCAGGAATTCCGGCATGTTGTCTATGTATTCCATTATCCTTATATTCCCCTTAATTTCAACGCCTGTCTCCTTGAGTTCATCCGTTACGGCGTGATAATAATTTCTCCCCGTTGCAAGGCATATATTAATACTGTTTTCGCCGTTAAAATGTTCTATTACCGACATCATGGCCTTATTAATTCTGCCGGCACCCTGGCTCCCGCCAAAAGCCAGCAACACGAAATCATCTTCACCAAAGCCCAGTTTTTCTCTTGCTTTTTCTCTGTCGGTTGCCATGAAGTCAGCTCTTACAGGATTGCCTGTAACAATGTGCTTTTCCGGATATTTGAAATACTGTCCCGCCTCTTCAAATCCGAGGAACATCTTTGTTGCATGCTTTTCCCCCATCTTGTTGGTAACTCCCGGGAAAGCATTCTGCTCGTGTATGTACGATGGAATTCCAAGCTTATGTGCATTACCTATGATAGGTGCACTGGCATATCCTCCTGTACCCACAACGAAATCAGGCCTGAATTCGGCCATCACCTTTTTCGCTTCCCTGTTGGCCTCTCGCAGCACTTTAACTGTTTTAACATTTTTGAACGGGTTCTTCCTGTCAAACCCCTGTACCGGAATTAACCTTATGTCGTATCCGTTGGCCGGAACGAGAGTCTTTTCGAGCCCGCGTTCAGCTCCTACAAAGAGAATCTCGGCATCTGGAAAACGCCTCTTGATTTCATCTGCTATTGCGATAGCAGGATATATGTGTCCTCCGGTACCTCCTCCGGTCATGATAACTCTCATTCTTCCGCCCTTTCTTTTATCACAGGATCAATCGGTTTATTGTGACGGGATATATTTACAAGTATTCCCGCGCTGAACATAAATAACAGTATCGCATTGCCGCCGTAACTGATAAACGGCAGATTTATGCCGGTAGGCGGCATCGATGATGTCACTACGGCGACGTTTAATATTACCTGCAGCGCTACCATGAACACCAGTCCCGAAGCCAGCAGAACCCCGAACTGATCGTCTGCATGAATCGCGATGTGAACACCTCTCCATATGAATGCACAATAGAGAAGCATCAGTAGCATAATTCCCACAAATCCCAGTTCCTCTCCTATTATTGCAAGTATAAAGTCGTTTTGCGGTTCCGGCAGGTAAAGTGTCTTCATTACGCTTTTTCCCAGTCCCTTGCCAAAGAGACCTCCTGATCCCAATGCCAGAAGCGACTGTACCACCTGATATCCGTCTCCCAAAGGATCCGCGAACGGATCCAGGAAAGTCGCAAATCTTTTGTAGAAATACGTCCCTCTGAGAACGGTAGTGAGTGCGAACACGCCACAGCCCAGAAGCCCCAGTGCCATAGCTATGTATTTCTTATGAAGGCCTGCAACTATCAGCATGCAACCTACTATTCCCACGACTGTAATAGCCGTTGACAGGTTTGGCTGTTCGAATATGAGGAGTCCATAAACACCTCCCAAAGCTACAACAGGTACCACTCCTCTTGGCAAGGAGTCTATTCTGTCAGGTTTTTCACTTAAATACCATGCCGTTGCAAATATCGCGCAAAGCTTTGCAATCTCTCCGGGCATTATAGTGATCGGTCCGATTCCAATCCACCTTGTTGCGTTGTTAAGCGTAACGCCCATAGGTGTGAACAGAAGGCAAAGAAGCACGAGCCCTGCAACAGCAGCCCAAGGCGCTATCTTTTTGTACTTATGATAATCAAACATTGCTCCAAAGGCAAATACCATAACGCCTCCGAAAAGCCAAATTCCATGCCTTATCAGATAGTAGTACGGGTTTCCCGTCTTGCTTATGGAGTAATAATAGCTGGCGCTGAATATCATGATAAGACCAAATATTGCGAGCATGGCTGTGAAAAGCACGATCCAGAAATCGGTGGTTCCACGTCTCTCATCTAACCTTCCTGTCTTTGGCCCATCGCCTTTATTTATTTTTCTGCGTACCTTCCTCTTTTCAGAGGAGTTTCCGCCCATTACACTGCTTCCTGTTTCCAAGATCTATTTCCTTTCCAGTCTGTCCGCACATTCCTTAAAATGTCTGCCGCGCTCCTCAAAGTTTGGATACATATCCCATGAAGCGCATGCCGGAGAAAGCAGAACGACGTCACCTTCTTCTGCAATTTCATACGACTTATTTACGCACTCTTCCATGTCACTGCACATGTAAATGTTCGTAAATCCCGATTCTTCTGCAGCCGCACGAATCTTCGGCGCTGTCTTACCGAGAAGAACGAGCGCTTTAACTCTTCCCGGGAACGCTTCTACGAATTCTTCGTACGTTGCGCCCTTATCATATCCTCCTGCAATTAGAATAATATTCTCCTTCATGGCCTCTATCGCCTTAATTGCAGCATCTGTATTAGTGCCTTTGGAGTCGTTGACGAACCTTACTCCACTTACGGTTCTGCACAGCTCTATTCTGTGCTCCACACCTGCAAACTCCTTCAGAACATTCGTTATAATCGCCGGGTCTATGCCTCCGAAGTATGCGATTGCCGCAGCGGCAAGAGCGTTCTCCAGATTATGGCTGCCTGGAATCTTAAGCTCTCCGGCTGCACAAAACTCGATCTCTTCACCGCTCCCGTTTCTTATAACTATTATTCCATCCTTTACGAAAGCGCCGAAGTCCAGTTCCTTCTTGCGGCTAAATGGAACGATCGTCACCTCTGCACCATCTCCAAGAGCGTAACACGCCTCATCATCGTAGTTCAAAACACAGTACTGTTCACTTGTCTGGTTTTCAAAGATCCGAGCCTTTGCTGCTCCATAAGCTTCCATGCTCCCATGCCTGTCCAGGTGATCAGGCGTCAGATTCAGTATCGCCGATACCTCCGGTCTGAACTCACCGATGGTCTCCAGTTGAAAGCTGCTGCATTCTGTGACAAGCCAGCTTTCGTCCTCTGCCTCCATTGCTTTGGAAATAACCGCAACACCAATATTACCTACGATGAAGCTGCTCGGTGCAGCCGCTTTGAAAATTTCACCTACAAGCGATGTTGTCGTCGTCTTGCCGTTCGTCCCCGTTATTGCGATATATCTTCCCTTGCCTGCTCTGTATGCGATCTCAAGTTCGCCTGCTATCTCTGCACCGGATGCTTTAGCTTCCTGAACAAATCCAAGCCCCGGAGGTACTCCCGGACTTAGAATAAGCATGTCGTAAATACTCATATCGTCGGGAATTCTCCCCAGATAACGATCTATTTTCTCACTTTTCAAAAACGACAAAAGCTGAGGATTAATTTTGTCCTCAGTTTTTGAATCCTGAACAGCCACATTGGCACCCAGCCTTGCCATAGCTTCTGTAGCCGCAATGCCCGACTTACCCATACCTACAACGAGAATATTCTTGTTCCTGAAATCATGAATGTAATCTGTCATTCTCATCTCTCCTATAGCTTTTTTATATTATGATGAATCCTGCGAAGCAGCATATGATCGTGAATATCCAGAATGCAACCACCACCTGAACTTCGCTGTATCCGCATTTCTCAAAATGATGGTGTATCGGCGCCATCTTGAATATTCTCTTGCCGCCGCTTATCTTAAAGTATCCCACCTGCAGAACTACCGACAGTGCTTCTATCACGTAGAGAAGACCGACTATAAGAAGCAACAGTTCGAGCTTCATCGCAATGACTGCCGCTGCAAGACCTCCTCCAAGTGCAAGAGATCCGGTATCTCCCATGAACACCTTTGCCGGGTGTTTATTAAACATGAGGAATCCAAGGCATCCTCCGCAAAGTGCTGCACAGAAGAATGCACCTGAATTGACAGAATAGATCATTCCTGCAAAAGCAAAGAAAAAGGATACGAGCGCCGTTACACCCGAGGCGAGACCATCAAGTCCATCCGTAAGATTTACGGCGTTTGTCATAGCGAGAACTGCGAAGATGATAAACGGAATGTAAAGCCACCCGAAATCAACGTATATTCCTGCAAACGGTATCCAAACCTGTCCGCCTGTGTTGACATACATAACCACTGTGAAAATGACGGCTATTATGATCTGAAGTCCCATCTTCTGATATGCTCTGAGTCCCAGATTAACTTTCTTGATTACTTTTAGATAGTCGTCAATGAAGCCAATAATGCCGAATCCTACGAATACCAGAAGTATTACGGCCATTTCAATCATATCGGCACCAAAGATACCGCACCCGACTATGGTTGCAAGAAATGTGCCTATGATGATTGCGATTCCTCCCATACTCGGCGTTCCCGCCTTGCTCAGGTGTGACTGAGGTCCGTCTTCCCTGATATTCTGACCGGCCTTTTCCCTCAAAACCGGGATCTCAAACTTCGTTATAATCATTGAGATCACTGCCGCGATCACTATTATTGCTATCAAATAATACAACATGCCAACTCCTATAAATCAAGTATTCTCTCTACTACATCTTCCATTTTCATGCCTCTTGAGCCCTTTACCAGTACCACATCTCCCTGGGAGATGAGCCTGTCCAATTCAGGATAAAGCTCTTCTTTTGAAGGTTTCCAGATCACTTTAATTTTTCCGCCTTCAGCACCTTCCGCTATGAACCTGGCATCTTTGCCGACCGATATCAGTGTATCTATACCGAGGGTCTTCGCAAAAACTCCCACGCCTCTGTGTTGTCTCTCACTCTCGTCTCCAAGTTCGAACATATCTCCGAGAACGGCGATTTTTTTGCCGTTACACATGCTGTTCTCCAAAACCTTCAATGCGCTCTTCATAGAGTCTGTGCTCGCATTATATGTATCATCAATCACTTCCGCCCGCGAGCCCTCGCAGACACGAAGTCTTCTGCCCGTCAGCTGAGCCTTTGTGAGTCCTTCAGCACATTCTTCAACGTTCATACCCATCAGAAATCCTACAGCTATGGCGAGAGCCGCATTAACGGCGTTGTGAACTCCCGGCAGAGGAAGTTCTATCTTGTAATTCACTTCGTTATTCTCAAGGGAGAAGCGAATCCCCTTAAGGCCGTAGTCCTTAACATCCGATAATATATAGTCGCTCTTACCGTTTCCGCCCACGCTTATCTGTCTGTATGCGCCTTTTGTTCGCTCCCTTGTGAGATATTCATCATCTGACGCATAGACGAGCGTTCCGCTTGCAGCTATGTGCTTTGCAATTTCCATCTTTGCTCTGAATATACCGTCTCTGCTGCCGAGATTTTCAACGTGAGCAACTCCTATATTGGTTATTACCGCAATCTCAGGCTTTACGATCTCCGCCAGTCTGTCTATTTCACCAAAGTGGTTCATCCCCATTTCAAGAACTACAGCCTCAGTATTTTCATCGAACTGAAATATTGACAGCGGGAGCCCTATATCGTTGTTGAAATTTTTCATATTGCGGCCGGTATTATACTTTTCGCTGAGAACGTAGTAAATCATATCCCTTACAGATGTCTTGCCTACGCTTCCGGTGACTGCTACCTTTCTTACTCCAAGCCAGTCAAGGTACCATGCGGCAACGTCCCCCATAGATTTAACAGTGTCCTCGACTAATATTACGTTTACGCCTGTCACATTCTCAGGCAGGTAGCCTTCATCAGATATGAGGACTGCCTCACATCCCGCTTCTATGACATCAGCAACAAAAGAATGCCCATCCATGTTCTCACCCTTTATTGCTACGAACAGATCGCCTTCACCACAGATCCTTGAATCCTGCTTGATATGACTTATATAGTTGTCACCGGATCCTGCCAGAAGTTTCCCCCCGGTCGCATCCAGTATCTGTTTAATCGTTATCGGTTTCATATGTTTTTAGTCTAATTGTACAAATATACTTTGGTTCCTTTTTTGACTTTACTGCCTGCCTCAGGATACTGTTTCGTTACCTGGAAGTCTGACTCAGCTGCAGCCTTCTGGTCACAATCGTAGTCGAGATCTTTTGACGCGAGAAGCTCCACACATTCGCTGGCGTTCTTACCTACAAGATCCGGAACCTTTACTTTTTCTGTCTTGTTACCTTCATCCGACTCCTCCTCAGGAGATACATTCTCATAGTTGAGGACGTTCTTGAGAAGCCTCTTCGTTCCCGGTCCGGCAACAACGCCTCCATAGTGGATTCCCTTAGGATTATCTACGATCAGGAGCACTGCCACCTTAGGGTCATCCATCGGTGCCATTGCTATACATGACGAATAAGTCTCATCTATATACTTACCGTTTTTTACCTTGTTTGCTGTACCTGTCTTAGCTCCAACTTTATATCCGTCGATCTTTACCGTTCCTGCACCACCGTTATCCACTACGAACTGCATGATTTCCTTCATGTCATCTGCAGTCTCTTTGGAAACGGTCTGCCTTACGACTTCCGTATCAAAAGATTTAACCGTTTTGCCTTTGCTGTCCGTAATCTCCTTTACCAACCTCGGCTTCATCATCTTTCCATCATTACCGAAGGAGCTTATAGCTGTTATGAGCTGAATCGGTGTAACTGCAATACCCTGCCCGAAGCCTATGGTTCCGAGACCTACAGGGCCTGCACTGTCCTCTGATTGAAGGATGGCTGACGTCTCTCCCGGGAAGTCGATTCCCGTTGTTCCTGTGATGCCGAAGGTATCCAGGTGGTCATAGAACTTTTCGATTCCTACCTTGTTTGCAAGTTTGACAAAAACCGGGTTACATGAGTTGGAAACGGCCTCTGCCAGAGTTTCTCTGCCATGAGGCTGCCCCGTTCTCCAACAGTGTATCGTTGTTCCTGCTATGGTTACGGCTCCGGAATCATAGTAAACACTCTTTAGCGTGGCCGCATCCTCTTCCAGCGCTGTGGCAGTCGTTATAAGCTTGAAAGTGGAACCCGGTTCATATACATCACATATGAGGGAGTTCCTCCACATCTTCTGTATGTATGCCTGCTTTTCTTCCGATGAAAGAGCCTTGAACTTTTCCTTTTCCTTCTTGGACAGCGGCTGCTGCGGATTGTTCAGGTCAAAATCAGGTGTCTGAGCCATCGCCAGAACATCGCCCGTCTTAGGATCCATTACGATGGCCATTACTCTGTCGGCCTTCGTCTTCTTTGCCACCCAGTCTATGGAATCTTCGGTATAGTACTGAATAACGGAATCGATCGTGGTTATAAGATTGTATCCGTCTTCGGCGGCATAGTATGTGGACTCTCCGTATGAAAGACGGTTTCCTCCCGTGTCTGTATAGTTGATTTCTCTTCCTTCTATACCGCTCAGATAACTGTTATATTCAAGCTCCAGTCCTCCAAGCCCTGTATTATCCGATGAGACCGTGCCAAGCAGGTTAGAAGCAAATGCTCCGAGAGGATAACTTCTCTGAGTATCTTCAACGATTTCTATTCCGCGAAGCTTTGCCTCACGTATCTTGTCAGCCGTCTCCTTGTCTATACCTTTCTTTATTTTTACAAGGTTCTGGCTCTTTGTGATATCCTCTTCTATCTCCTCTTCTCCCATAGAAAGCTGCTCGGCAAGAACGCTTTTTATTTTATCAACGTTCTTCTGAATGTCTGCCTTGTTTTCGCCGCTCTGCACGTCCTTTGGCCTTGCCCACACGGTATAGCACGTTACGCTGACAGCCAATTCCTTGCCGTTCGTATCGTAGATAGCACCTCTTTCTGCCTCAATAACAGTATCCCTTGTCTGACGTTCAAGGGACATCTCCGTATACTCTTCTCCGTTCACTATTGCGATCCAGCCGACTCTTATGATAAGAACCATTATCAGTGCAAAAAGCACGGCTACCAGCCATATTAAGTTTCTTTTGCTTTTGTTTGAGAATGATGTCATCTTTATCAGTTTAATAATTGCCTATCTTAACAACGAACCCGGACGCTTGAAGATTATTCTACCGCCCGGGCAGTTATCTTTTTATTCAAAATATTTTGCCTAATTGTACGCTTTATCCCTTAGAACCTCAGCGAATCCGTTCTGCGGAATATCATCCGAATAGAGATATATTCTCTTCTTTTCTGAAGGATACTTCATGCCCAGCGTGTCGGTTGCAGTGCTTTCAACCACTCCTATATTGCTCACGCTGTAAAGCTGTGCCTCCAGATTCTCGATTTCACCTGCCACAGCATTATTATCCTTGTTCATTTGGTTAATATCGTACTGCAGGCTCGCACAGAACGCCGTAACCATAATTATGAAAATGCACAGAATTCCTGCAATTCCCACAGTTGCAAATGCAAGTTTCCTGGATTCTATTCTGTTCCTGATTTCAGGATTTATTACGACTGTTCTTCTCTGCTGCCTGCTTCTCGGCTGTCTCTGCCTCTCAGGCTTCATATCAAGTCCGTACTTCTGATATTCTTTTTGATATTCGTACCACTTTTCTGCTTCCATCATGATGGTTCACCCTTGTATTTCCCCTGACCTGTCCATTCAGGTCATATTTTCTCAATTATTCTAAGCTTAGCACTTCGCGCTCTCGGATTATTTTTTAATTCTTCCCCTGTTGAAACGATCGGCTTGCCAGTTACTTTCCTCACGTCCGCTACCTTGCCACATACGCAGACCGGTATGTTCTTTGGGCAAGTGCACGGGTCAAGCCTTCTCTTAAAGGCTTCCTTGACTATCCTGTCTTCAAGAGAGTGGAATGTTATGATGCAAAGCCTTCCGCCGGGTTTCAGTACATCGCAGTATTCGTCTACCGCCTGCCTGAGCTGCTCCAGCTCACCGTTGACCTCTATCCTTATGGCCTGAAAGGTTCTCTTGGCAGGATGCGGTCCGTCTCGTCTTGCGGATGCCGGAATGGCAGCCTTTATGATGTCTACCAGTTCTCCTGTGGTCTCAATGGCCTTTTCTCTCCTGCTGTTTACAAGGAACTTTGCGATTCTCGATGCCCATCTTTCCTCGCCGTAGGTCTTGATCACTTCTGTGAGTCTTTCCTCACTGTAATCGTTGACCACATCGTAGGCTGAGAAGGACTCGTCTCTGTTCATCCTCATATCCAGAGGCGCGTCGTGCATGTACGAAAACCCTCGTTCCGGGTTATCCAGCTGGTATGATGAAACGCCTATATCCAGAAGTGCTCCGTCTATTCCATCCACTTCAAGGGATTTCAGTACGTGTTTGACATCAGCGTAATTGCTCTGAACAAGGTCAACCCTGCATTCAAGAACTTTCAGTCTTTGCCCTGCAGCCCGGATGGCGTCCGTGTCTCTGTCGATGCCGATCAGCCTGCCGGTTTTGCTAAGCTTTGAACCGATACCGTACGAATGACCGCCGCCTCCGAGTGTTCCGTCGACATATATGCCGTCCTCTTTGATATTGAGTCCCTCCAGGCACTCGCTGTAGAGCACGGGAACATGACTAAAATCCATACTGCTCAAGGCCCTCCGCAACTTCGCTGGCGTTCAGCAGTTCGCCGGACTCCTCGTCGAGCTGGGCATCCCACTGTTCTCTCGACCAAATCTCTATCTTGTTGTTGCTGCCTATGGTGATCAGTTCCTTATCGATTCCTGCGTAGTTGAGCAAATCCTGAGGGATCTTCACCCTACCCTGCTTATCAATTTCACAGGAACTTGCAGATGAGAAGAAGTATCTCTTCAGTTGCCTTGCCTGGGGATTACTCTCAGGAAGCGGCTCCAGTTTTTCTTTAACGAACCTCTCCCATTCGTCGTCTGTGTAAACGTTAAGGCACTTATCAAGCCCTTTGGCGATGACGCAGGAAGCTCCCAGTTCGTATCTGAATTTGGCCGGAACAATCACTCTGGCTTTCGCGTCTATTGAGTTGTTGAACTTTCCGACGAACATAGTCTCTCCCTCCATCATATTTCCTCTCCATTTTATACCCTTTCCCACCACTTTGCAACACTTTTACTCCCCAAACACGGTTTTTTCTCCACTTTATTTGATCTCACGCTCATCGCGGATACATTTTCTTTTATAAACGTTGAGAAATCGTATTCCGACGTATTCTTCCGCGCACAACAAAAGAGCGGCCTTCATCTGCCAGGTCGCTCTATACGTCGCAATCAATTGTTCATCGTTTCAGTTAAAGTTCCACCTTTACCGGTTCATCCATCTTCATCCAGTCTCTGCCAATCCCGCAATCGTAGGCCAACACGCGCACACCCTTTTTCGCAGCGGTTCTCAGAGCCTCTCCGAACGCGGCGTGAGTCTCATCGTTAGGCTTAAAGATATGCACGCCTTTCATCTGTATCACGAAAAGGATCGCCGCGTAATACCCTTCTTCCTGCGCCCGTTCAAGTTCCCGGATGTGCTTCACACCCCTCTCCGTCGGTGCATCAGGAAACTTTGCGAAGCCGTCCTTCTCGAGGGTAACACCCTTCACCTCGATGAGGCCCTTCCTTCCCTCCTCGTTCTCCACGTAGAAGTCGATGCGTGAGTCACCGATAGCATGCTCCCATTTTACAAACGATGCTCGCCCGAAATCCGGCAGTACCAGACTGCCACCTTCGAGAGCATCGCGAACTGCTGCGTTCGGCGCCTGCGAATCCATGTTTATGAGAATCACGCCTCGATCCGTAACCTTTTCGACGGCAACGAGAGAATAGCGCATTTTGCGAGTCCCCATGCGTCCTTCAAAATCCTCCAAATACACCTTTGCACCGGGGACGAGAAGTTCTCTGCACCGTCCCGTATTTTTGACGTGAACCCTGCACTCCTCTCCCGATATGCTGGCAACTGCCACAAATCTGTTCGGTCTCGATATAAACTTTCCCTCTGTTATCTTCTCGTATTTCATGTCAAATCACCAATTATTGTCATACATGTGGTAATATATTGTTACTCACATGATGAAAGGAGCGTTCAAATGCCAATACCAAATCCCGTAGCCTTCACTGTGCTCGGCATAGATATCATGTGGTACGGCATCATCATCACCGGCGGCATGGTTCTCGCAACGGCGCTCTGCTGCATGAGAGCCAAAAGCCACGGTCTCGAAGCCGACCGCATATTGAACTACGTTATCATATGCATACCGTGTGCCATCATCGGCGCACGAATCTATTATATCATCTTCAACTGGTCCATGTACGCAGGTGATATAGGGAAGATGATCAATATCAGGATGGGCGGCCTCGCGGTTCACGGCGGCCTCATCGCAGGGCTCGGAGTTGCGCTGATTCTTTGCGCTATATGGAAAGTGCGTCCGCTCAATCTCTTCGACCTTGCAGCCCCGTCCATTGCACTGGGCCAGGCCATAGGACGGTGGGGAAACTACTTTAACTCCGAGGCGCACGGCGGGCCCACAAATCTGCCGTGGGCTGTCACCATA
>JAFTHD010000267.1 GCA_017457585.1 Bacillota bacterium
ATAGAGGAAATGGATAGAGCAGTGACCGTTATAGCAGATACGACGGCCATGGGAGCACCTCACGAGATCGAGTACAAACTGACCTTTTACTCCGATTCCGTTGCAGATAAAAGCACGCTGCCCCAGGAAGGAGCAAAGCGAGTCGTCATGCTGGCAGGGGCCATCATCGTTTTAGGTGCGGTGGCAAGTCACTTTACGAACAAGAGGAGGAACAGAGATTTTGAAGGGTAGATACAGAATAAGAGTGTTTTGTGCGTGCCTGCTTGCAGCGTTTGCGGTTCTCTTAGCAGGTTGCGGAAGCAGTGAGACGGAGGGAAGCGTGCCTGAAATAGACGGTCTTTCCTACGAGAGCACAACGGAGCCGGAGTACGCAGACGGCTTTGAAATATACAGATATGAAGGCGGCTACAGCGTCATAGACGTGAAGGGGGATTCCATGTACCTGATCCTTCCGGAAGGTGAGGCTGCGCCTGAAAACGTTCCGGAAGGAATGACGGTCATAGGACAAAAGCCGGAAAACATTTATCTTGCGGCCACTTCTTCCATGGCCCTCATCGACTCCATCGGTGGGTTGGATCAGGTGAAGATGACGGAGCTGAAGGAGTCCGGCTGGACCATAGAAAGCGTCAAAGAAGCCATGAAGAGCGGCAGAATGGTGTACGCAGGCAAGTACAGCGAACCAGATTATGAGCTGATCCTGAAGGAAGAGTGCGACCTTGCCGTGGAATCGACCATGATATACCACGTGCCGCAGGTCAAAGAGATGCTTGAAAAGCTGGGGATACCCGTTCTGGTAGACCGATCCAGCTATGAGTCCCATCCTCTGGGAAGAACGGAGTGGGTCAAGGTCTACGGTGCAGTGACGGGTAGAGAAGCGGAGGCAGAAAAGTTCTTTGCAGAACAGAAGGAAAAGATCAAGGACCTGGAGGATAAGGAAACGAGCAGCGAGGGCAGCCTTAAGGTGGCCTTCTTCTACGTCACGTCTTCCGGGAAGGTGGTCGTAAGGAGCAGCGACGACTACATCCCTAAGATGATTGAGATGGCAGGCGGAAGTTACTGCTTCGAAGGTCTCTACGAGGAGAGCGGCAAAAGTTCCGTGTCCATGACCATGGAAAGCTTCTTTGCAGGCGCTGTCGATGCGGATATAATGATATATAACACGAACATCGATCATTCCGTAAAATCTCTCGAGGATCTGAAAGATAAGAGCCAGGTGTTCAGTGACTTCAAAGCCGTGCAGGAGGGCAGATGCTACACCTGCGGCAGCTCCTTCTATCAGAGAACAGACAGGATGGCTGATATGATCATGGATCTGAACGGGGTATTTACGGGAAACGAGGATGATCTCAAATTTATAACGAAGTTACAATAAAATAAGATAGAACGAAGTTACAATAAGTTAAGATGTAACTGGGTTACATCGAAGAAGTGGAACATAAAATGGAGCAGCAAAAGACGGGAAATTACCATGAGCAGATGATTAGAAGGAGGAGCAGATGCATCGCTGTATTTGTTTCTTTGGCATTGGCTTTTTTAGTCATTGTTGAGCTCAACATCAACATCGGAACCGTGA
>JAFTHD010000019.1 GCA_017457585.1 Bacillota bacterium
CAGGCATTACTCGCCCGTTCAGATTTGGCAACCCCCAAATACAGTGTGGAGACCATTAACCGTACGGCATCGGGCAAATATCCGTCATGGGTATATCCGCAGAACGACTGGTATGATATCCTGTTCAAAAAACAGTCTATCAATCACCATGCCGGTATCAATATCCGTGGAGGATCGAAGGTGGTACAATACTATGCTTCAGTGAACTATAACCGTGATGAGGGTATGATCAAGACCGACAAGTTGAATGCTTTCGACTGTAACATTCTGAATCACCAGATCGGATATCGTACGAATTTGAACATCCAGTTGAATTCCGGTATCAAGCTGGTGATCAACTCCTCGGCAACATTGGACAAATACCATGGTCCGATACCTGAGCAGACAGCAGCATACGCCTATGCCTTCAATGCCTCGCCGGTAGATTTTGCTCCTACTTATCCTGGTGATGAGACCTACGCCTGGCCGCACCTGAGGTTCGGTATCAAGTCAGTGGGAAGCCGACAATCCATCAATCCATACGCTCAATTACAGAAAGGTTATAAAGAGCGAACCCGATACAGCACCATCAACAGGGCTGAATACATCCAGAACTTGTCAAAATATATCAAGGGATTGGAGTTCCGCGCTATCGCTTCCTTGGTGCAAAGCGGACTTAGTACGACACCCTATACCACGAAACCTTACCACTATTGGTTGAAAAACTATGATTTTGAGACGGGTAAGCATACGTTGGTGCCTGATGGCGATAATGAAAGCGCCCGTTCTACTCTGGCTGTAGATGTCTATAACATGGCTTTCACTTCAGATACCCGGACCACTTACGAAGGGCGGCTTTATCATACAGCAGCCTGGGGCGACCACCAGACGGCCCTCACCGGTGTCTTCCAGATGTATGAACGCAGCTTTACCCCGACATCCACAGATGTACTCAATTCCATGAAGCAGCGTAACCTGAGCTACTCTGCCCGTGCCTCTTATGGCTACAAGGACCGTTACTTCGTAGAAGCCAGCGGTGCTTATAACGGATCGGAGCGTTTTGCTGAGAACAACCGCATGGGCTTCTTCCCTGCCGTAGGTGCCAGTTGGGTGGCTTCTTCCGAACCATGGATGAAACCCTTGGCAAAGATCATTCCTTATCTGAAGTTCCGCCTTTCTTGGGGAAAGGTAGGTAATGACGGTGTGATTGACACGCCCCGTTATGTCTATCTGCCGCAGATCCTAACTGTCAATGATCAGGCTACCGAGGGGATTATCCCAGGTTCTTCATATACAATAGGTAATCTAAAACCCAATGTCTGGATTCCATCTTTTGGTCGAACTGTAGTAACAGCTTACGCCAACGAGAATATCCAATGGGAGATCGCAGAAGACTATAACTTCGGTATCGACACTAAACTGTTCAAGGGACTGGTGGAAATCCAGGCTGACTTCTATCGCAGTATCCGGCATAACATTATCTCCAACCGCTTGTTCATTCCCGCCTCCATGGGTATTGAAGTAGCGCCGCTTGACAATATCGGTGAGACGTTGTCACGGGGTGTCGATCTCAGTTTAAAACTCCAGCACCAGTTCAGTGAAGACCTTTGGATGATTCTCAGTGGTACTCTTACCTATAACAAGGTTACTTACCGGAAGATAGAACAACCTGTCGGTCATCCAGAGTGGCAGGACAAGATCGGCAAGGAAATCAGCCAGGCTTTGGGTTACATCGCCGAGGGATTGTTCAAGGATCAGGCGGAGATAGACAACTCTCCGTTCCAGGGCGGTGACGTGATGCCGGGTGATATCAAGTACCGTGATTTGAACGGTGATGGCGTTATCGACGTGAATGATGTTACTTTCATCGGTTATCCGCAAGATCCACGACTCATCTATGGTTTTCAGGGATTCCTTAACTGGAAAAACATCGAATTCAACTTCGCCTTCCAGGGTTCTGGTAAACGAACTTTCTTTATCGATCCAGTGAAGATATCACCATTCGTCAACGATCATGCCATGCTGCAGGCTATTGCCGACAGTCATTGGTCGATAGACAATCAGGATACACATGCTTTCTGGCCGCGCCTTTCTACGTATAGTATCGAGCAGCACAATCCTTACGAGGATTGGTATAATGAGAACAATGCGGGAACCTATAAAAGTACTTACTTTATGCGTGAGTGCCGGTTCCTGCGTTGTACCAACCTCTCCATAGCCTACAATCTGCCGAAGAAGCTGCTTCGCAAATGGGGTATGCAGACCATTAAGTTGTCGCTCAATGCCTACAACCCATTCTGTTTGACCAATTTCAAGCTATGGGATGTGGAGTTAGGAGAAAACGGATTCAACTATCCAATCCAGAAAACTTATTCTATAGGTCTGACGGTTAATTTCTAATGCATCATTAAAACAGAAGAGTATGAAAAAGATTCTATATATGATATGCGGTGTCATGGCACTTACCTCGTGCGATGACTATCTGGACGTGGTACCGACCAACGACATTACCACCATTGAAAGGCAGTTCGAACAACGCGAGGGGGCTGACCAGTGGCTGATGACCTGTTACGATTTTGCCACCACCTACTCTGCCATGGCATCAGGTAACCCTGCCACTTTCGGAGCCGATGAGTTCTGCGGTGGAGAGTACGTAAGAAAATGGGCGATCACTCCCGCCTTTTTTATCGGTGACGGGTTGCAGATGACCAACGACCCCTATTGCAACGTATGGCACAAGAACGGTTATTTTGCCGCTCTGCGCTACTGTAATATCTTCTTGGAGAATATAGATTATGTCTATAATATGCAGGATGAAGAAAAGGCGCTGTGGAGAGATCAGGTAAAAGCACTCAAGGCTTATTACTATTTCGATATGTTCCGCCGTTACGGGCCCATCATCCTCATAGATGAGAACATTCCTACCAATTCCGAATTGGATATGATGTTACAGCCGCGCCGGCCCATTGACGAGTGCGTGGAGGCTATTGTGAAACTTTGCGACGAGACCATGCAGACCATTCCTTTGCGGAAAAATACAACAGCTGATCGTTGGGCCTATTTGAGTAAAGAAGGGGTAGCCACCATTAAGGCATTGACCTTGCTCTATGCTGCCTCACCCCTGTTCAACGGCAACGCTGCTTTCGCCGACTTCACCAACCGTAATGGCGAGCGCCTCTTCCCGGAATACGACAAGGAGAAATGGCGCAAGGCCGCCGAGGCTGCGGATGAGGCTTTACGTATTTGCGAGGAAGGCGACCTTTGCCTAAACCAAGGATCCAACGATCGTCCTACCAAACTGTTGAACCAAATTGAGGATATTGAGCATACGTGGTCTGGTTTTATGTTCGCCAATCCTGAAGCCATCTGGATGGTGAAGCAACGACATACAGGGTCATATGTTCAAGGAGCTTGTCTTGAGAATCTCGTTCGTGTTTATGTGGATCCTCTGTATCAAAACAACTACGATGAGATTAGCAATGGATGCGTGGGTGCTCCCATGAAGATGGTGGAGATGTTCTATACCGACCATGGGGTACCTATCGAGGAAGACCGCCAGTGGGTGCCCATGAAGTATCAGTTAAGTAAAGAAGCGGATAAGAAATATCAGGACGTGCTGCCGTTGAACGAGGAGATCCTCAGTTTGCACCGTCATCGTGAGCCCCGCTTTTATGCGATGATTGCTGCTGACCGTACTTACTGGTATCGCCGCACCAGCGCTCCGGCATTGGCTGCAAAGTATGAGCCCATCCTGTGTGAAAACCGGAAAGATGAAATGTTCGGCACTTCCTCTTCACGCTATAACGAGGATTTACCACAATGCATCACTGGTTATTGGATCAAAAAGTACGTTAATCCCAATGTTATGTTAGGTATGTATTGGCAGCGACAGAGTTCCAATCAAGAACCCCATAGCTTGATGCGCATGCCAGATTTGTATTTGGCTTCAGCTGAGGCTTGGAACGAGTATTTGGATGAACCCAACGAACATGTCTATGAGATGATCGACAAGGTACGTGAGCGGGCCGGTATCCTGAAGGTGCGTGAAGCTTGGCACACCTATGCCAAGAACAGCAGTAGAGTGGATACCAAGATTGGTATGCGTGAGATTATCCATGACGAGTGGAATGTGGAATTTGCCTTTGAGAGTCGTCGCTTCTGGAACCTGCGTCGCTGGATGACGGCACAGAACGAACTCAACCAGCCGCAATACGGGTGGAACATCCTGGCAAGTGATCGCGATGAATTCTACTGTAATTATGAGGGTCCGAAGATCGTGTGGAACAAACGAGCGTTTACCGCGCCACGCGATTATTTCATCCCCATCAAAGCCGAGGAAATTTTGATTTCCGGAGTTAAACAGAACCCGGGATGGTAAATGCACATCAGAATAATCGAATAAATACAAGCATATGAAAAAGAATCAATATTTATATCAGAGGGGGAAAGTTATTATTGCCTTTGCTGTACTGCTCGTGATGTCATTCATGATTTCATGCAGTGATGACGTGGAAACGTTCAAGGCGGATATCTCCCCTTCATCATTCAGTTTCAAGCCGATGACAGGTGGGGCGGTGATGCACTACCGTTTGCCCGACGATCCCTCCATCGTGGGTGTTCATGCCCGTTATAAAGATGCCTATGGCAAGGATATGCTATGCACAGGCAGTCACCTGTGCGACTCGATGGAACTGACAGGCTTTAACGAAGCCGTACAGAATGTGAATGTATCCATCACGGTATTCAAGCAGGACGGAACCGAATCGGAACCTGTGGAGGCGACCTTCAGCACGAACGACTCTGGTCCGATTGCCTTTATCAAGAATGCGGAGGTGCTTTCCAACTGGGAAGGTTTTTCCGTGAAGTATGAGGTACCGGCAGGCACCCATGGCTTGGTGGATGTCTTCTATTTAGGTACGGATCCCAAGACGGGGGAACCAGATACTATCCTGATCGATAACTTTAATCTTTCCGAGACCAAGGAGCCGGAAGTCAAAAACTTTTTTATCCAACAGGATATCAGAAAACCAGTGGTGGTCTTGAAGGTGGAGGACTATCGTGGAAATATGGTCGCCCAGCAGACCTACACGGGGGTAGAATGTATGAAAAAAGGTATGCTCGACCCGAAGAACTTTACTTTCTGGTGCGACAATGCTCTTATCGATACGATGACGACCATAGCCTTGGTTGCTCCCAAATATCTGTTCGACGGAGACTCCAAAGGACTGTGGTATTGGGAAGATCCTACTGCAGGAGATCTTGCGGTACACTCCTTCATTGCCGGACCGAACGCGGAGGGACCCAACGCACATCCCATGTACATAGACCTGCAGAAAAACCGGGTCATTGGTTCCGTCCGCCTGTATGCTTATCTGGCCAGTATCAAGGGAGGTATGTGGTATGTCTTTGCCTACGGTCTGATGTTCCTCAATGACACCCCGATGTACCCGAGCAATGTGGACATCTACTGTGCCAAGGACGACGGTAGTCATACCCCTATGGAAAACAAAGACATGAACCTGTTGGAATGGAAGAAAATGGCCAATTTCTATCAGAACAAAAGCACACCTTATGATCAAAGATGGTGTGCGCATACGCAGAGTAACTCATATCCTAAAATCCAGACATACGAGGAAATGCTGGCCGCCGATCCTGACTTTGCGGATATTCTGCTTCCTGTGGTAGGACAGGGTGATGGCTATAGATATATCAAGATGGTCGTCAACGAGACTTTTGAACCTGTAGCTGGAAACTGGGGAGGTCCCTGGGATGGCTATGTTACGTTCAGTGAGCTTGAAGTTTATACCCAAATTGAAGAATAATTATGAAAAGAATGTATCATTATATTCTGTGCGGTGTCATTATTGCTTTGATGCCCGTGCTCTATGCTTGCAACGAGACTTTGGAGGATACCTACAAAGACTATGCCGGTGACGGTGAAATCCGTTATTTAGGTGCATGTAACAACTTGACGGCATCCCCAGGATGGGAGCGCATCTTGGTGAATTGGGATAATAATGTGGATCCCGTCATCAAAAAGATGAAGTTGACTTGGAAGATGGACAACAGCATGGATTCCGTGCTACTCGACAAGGGAACAACTTCTTACAGTATTGAAAAGCTCAATGGCAATGCACTGAACGACGGAACCTATGAGATTACGGTTTATTCGATGGACGAACGGGGTATCTGTTCGTTAGGAAGAACCGTTTATGCCCGTCCTTATACCAACGGTCATGAAGAAGTACAGGCTTTTAACCGGTTGGTCAGTAAGATATACTTGATAGGGAATCGGCTGGTGCTTTCTTTCCTGCCGTGGAAAGAAGGAATCAAATCGGCATCGGTCACTTACACGCGTCGAGACGGAAAAGCCGGTCAGCTGACTCTTACGCCTGAACTGATCAGTCAAGGTTATTATCTGGTGGAAGATGAGGTGGATCCCACGAAACCCGTCTATGTAAACCGCCGAAGTGTCCTTCCCGGCTCTATCGATGAAATCGACTTCGAGCCTTACGAATTGCTAAAGACCCGCACCTATAATTCAGAGCTCTACGAAGATCTCATGCGCCAGTACGGCTATGACGAAATACCTGAATCATGGGCAGCCAGTGTGGAGACGCTCTATTTGGATCGTTACTACAGTTCTATGGATGATTTGATGAACTTCCCCAAACTGAAGAAACTGGTCTTAGGTGGAAAGCGTTATATCCTGCCCGGACAGGTGGATACAGAGGAGGCTCAGAGCACGGTTGAAGATGTTTCTGGTTCTGTCTTTGCCCTGAACACCCTGCACCAACTGACAGGACTGACCGTGGAACGCTATAACAAGCATTATCCTTCACTGACGGCGGACTACATTCAGGAAATGGGTTTGGCTGAAGAACCATCTCAGAATTATATTAGCATGCAAGGAGTTACAGTGACGAGTATACCTGTCGATGAGGGGGCATTCAACTCACACTTGGAAAGGCTGATTGACGGTGATGTCAATACCTTCTGGGAACCTTTACGGTCTGCCGTTTCCTCGGAATATACACTTACTTTCAATCTGGGCACAGAAAAGACCCTGCACGGCATGAGGCTTGTACAGCGTACTTTCCAGAACGAGTTAGAGACGATGGTGATTCCCCAAAGGATTCAGGTCAAACTCTCTATGGACGGCACTACCTGGGAAGATGCCACCTATCTGGAAGAAGTGGTGGTGGGCAACAGCAACGGGGAAATTTGTCACATCCCGTTTGCCGGCAACGGAAAGAAAGCCCTCTTCGTGAAGATCATTATCCCGCCGGGAGTTTACTTCACTACCTACTTCACTTCTCTGGCAGACATCGGATTCTGGTAAGGTGAAGGTTTACTGTTAGGTGAATATGGGGACAGGATTACCGCTTTGTTCGCTCTGGATCCTGTCCTCATTATTTTGGAGTTGGCCTCTACCAACCCTTCTCAAATAATTCAAGTGAATTTTTCTGATGTCCAATGAACTATGAAACGATGAATTTTCTTTAAACCAATATTTACAATGTCATGAAGAATTTCAGATTATTCAGTTATCTGTTCGTTATACTCTTCTTCTCTGTGTCAACGCATGCCCGGCAGCAGGACAAGCTGTCGGGCATCCTCAGGGGAGAGCTTCAGTACAGCATGGAACAGCTTCAGAAGCAGGAGGTGAAACCGTATTACCTGTCCCTCCGCCTGACCGACCAGTACAATTCAGTGGTGAGCAGCTCCTTCGGCGCTACGTTCACTTCTACCGAAACGCATGTCCGTACCCTTGTTCCGCAGGTTCGCGTCGGCGACCGTCGGCTCGACAACTATAAATATACCACTCAGGCAGTCCAGGCCCGACAAGGTCAGCAGGCTCCCGTGATGCTTGTCTCCCTGGACGATGATGCCTCAGAAAGCCTTCGTGCCAGTATCTGGGAGGAGCTGCAGAAACGCTATGACACGGCGCTCTCCGTCTATGAGCAGACGAAGAGCAAGCTGACGACAAGCGCTGCGCAGGAGGACAAGGCCGACTGTTTCTCGGATGCTCCCGTGGAGAGTTACTACGAGGATCCCGTTCCCGCCCAACTTCTCACGATCGACCGCAAGGCCTGGGAGGAAAAGCTGAACGAGGTGAGTGCCGTTTTCAGGAACTGTCCCGAGCTGAGTGCCGGCAGTGCTTCGATCGACTATGAGGTTTCCCGTGTCTATTTCGTAAACACCGATGGCACGGAGGTGGTTCAGAACCGTACCGGTGCCCGCGTGATGATCCAGGTGAGCATGATGACTGACGACGGTATGGAGCTTCCGCTGCTGCAGGATTTCTTCTCCAGCCGTGCCGACAGCCTTCCTTCCACTGACGTTCTGTTGTCGGCAGCCCGCGACCTTCTTGAACGCGTGAAGGCGCTGAAGGATGCTCCCGTGGCGAATCCCTATACGGGTCCCGCGATCCTGTCGGGTCCTGCGAGCGGCGTTTTCTTCCATGAGATCTTCGGTCACCGCCTGGAAGGCCACCGTCTGAAGGAAGGCGGCGAGACGTTCAAGGACATGGTCGGCAAGCCTGTGCTGCCCAAGGAGTTCCAGGTTTACTGCGACCCGACGCTGGAGCGTTATGCGGGCAAGGAGCTGAACGGCCATTACCTTTACGATAGCGAGGGCGTGAAGGCTCGCCGTGTGGATAACGTGGTGAACGGCGAGCTGAAGGAGTTCCTGATGAGCCGTGTCCCGCTGGACGGTTTTCCCCAGAGCAACGGTCATGGCCGTGCTGATTCTTCGAAGGATCCCGTGAGCCGTCAGTCGAACCTTGTCGTGGAGACGGTGAAGCCCTTTACGGATGTTGAACTCCGTCGGATGCTGACGGATGAGGCCAAGCGGCAGGGGAAGGAATACGGCTATTATTTCCGTACGGTGACGAGCGGATATACGACGACGGGCCAAGGCGGTTCGCTGAATTCCTTCAGTGTCACTCCCGTTGAGGTTTACCGTGTGTATGTTGACGGCCGTAAGGACGAACTTGTGCGCGGCGTCGAGCTGATCGGCACAGCCTTGTCGATGTTCTCCCATATCACATCGGCAGGCGACACTCCCTCGACTTTCACCGGTGTGTGCGGTGCGGAGTCAGGCTGGGTTCCCGTGACAGCTTCCTCTCCTGCAATCTTCGTGAGCCAGATAGAGACGCAGCGTCATCAGAAGACGCAGAAGATTCCGCAATTGCTTCCAGCTCCTTCTTTCGGTGAAGAGACTTCCCGTCCGTCGTTTTCTGACGATGTGCTGTTCCGTGCGATGAATGACGAGCTGAAACGCACGACGGACAGTCTTCAGATCAGCGGTGCTCCCCGTCCTTTCTGGGCTTCCTATTATGCAAACCGTTATCGGAAAATCGACATTACGGGTGAACTGGGCGGTGTGTCACATTCCGAGGTCACTCCGTGGATGATGATAGGAGCCGTTCAGGTGCCGATCGGAAACTTCAAGCGCAACAGTGAGATCCGCGGTCTTCCTAACGTTTTTGGCGGCGGTCTTCCTGCGGATGCTTCTTACGATGCTTTGCGCCGGTCCTATTGGGGTCTGAGCGATGCTGCTTACAAGGTGTCTGTGAACTCTTATTCCAGGAAGATGGCGCACCTGAGGGAGCATCCCCTTCCGAAGTCGCTGGACCAGATTCCCGACATGCAGCGTGTGATCCCCGTAGAGGGCATGGAGGAACGGACGTTACCGTATGAGATCGATGAAGAGTCTCTGAACAGGCTTGTGCGTGAACTGTCAGCGGTTTTTCTGGACTATCCCGAATTATTTAAAACTTCGGTGAAGATTCTCGGTGCAACGATGGACACGTACCGTCTGACGTCAGAGGGTGTGCGTCTGAAACAGCCTCAGGACTATCTGACGGTGAAGGCTTCCGCTACGTTCCGCGATGACGAGCATGTGGAATGGACGGATGGTATGACGCTGGTCTTTGCCCGTCCCTCGGAGATACCCCTCTAGAGGAGCTGAAGGGCAGGATCCGCCGGTTTGCTGATGACATGATGTCGTTGAAGGAGGCTCCGTATCAGGACGATTATTACAAGGGTCCTGTTCTGTTCCGCAACAAGATGTCGTATCTCACGTTCATGAACCGCCTTCTGAAACCCGGCCAGCTCATTGCCGTTCAGAACAACCTCCAGCAGATGCCGGATGCCTTCGGTCAGCGTCTGGGGAAGACGGTCATCGACCCGAGAATCAGCGTAGTGAATTACAGTGGGAAACCGGAGTATCAGGGAGTGAGATTGTCGGGCAGCTACAGACTGGATGCCGACGGCATGAAGCCTGCTGATGAGACGGTTCTTGTGGAGAAAGGTGTGCTGAAGAAGCTTTTAAACCGTACGACCCCCGCCGAATATGCGGAATCTTCCACAGGCAGCAGCCGTTTTGCGAACGATGTGCTGCGTCCTTTCCCCACAACAGGTTTCGGTACTGTTCACGTAAAAGCGGAAGGCGGCACTGTGAATGACGATAAAATGGAGAAGGAACTCTGCAAGTCGGCGAAAAAGAAACAGGATTATGTCTATGTCATAGACACTCCCGTTGACTATGACCTTCCCCGTCTTTACCGTATGGATGTGAAGACGGGTGAGAAGTTGATGATGAAGACGAACAAGATCAAGCTTCCCACGCTTGATCAACTGGAGAAGCTCGGTGCTGTCAGTTCTCAGGAAAACGTGATGAACGACGTGGCGGGTTACAACCATTCCTTCATCTATCCTTCCGCTTTCATCGTCAATGATTACGATATGGAAAAGCCTGTCCTGACGAGCAGTAAGATACCATCCTTGACCTATCCGCTGCAACGCTGATCGTTTGGTTCAGGGTTTACGGCTGCACCTCGGCAATTGATGCAAGCATCATTGCTCTCGGTTTGCACGATCATTCAAGTAGAGACATCACATGGGGGTGTCTCTATTTGTCGTAAATGACAAAAAAAAGACAAAAGCAAAGGAATTCAAAGATTTATTTGTATATTTGCATACGAAGAAAATAACAAATCTCTATAATATAACTCGTAGTGAGCAAGGATTCGGATTTTGAGAGGTTTTACCAGCAGCAATATGCCAATCTTTTCTATTTTGCCCTGCAGATGGTGAAGGATGAGGAGGTGTGCCGCGATATCGTGAGCGGCGCATTGGCTAAGGCTTGGGAAAACTTCGACGAATACCATGCCACCAAATTAAGAAATTATGCCTATACCATGGTGCACGGCAAGTGTGTGGACTATGTAAGACATGAGTTGGCAAAGACACGCTATGCCGACTTCTACCGCCGTATGTTCAGCGAACAGGAGTCGGGCTATTCATACGAGGAAACCGACCGACAGATCTCTCTCATCCATGAGATGCTCGGGCGTTTCTCTCCCAAGACGCGTTATATCCTTGAACAATGTTATTTCCACGACCGCCGTTACAAAGATGTGGCAGAGGAAATGAACATCAGTGTGAATACCGTGAAGAAACATATCATGAACGCATTGAAGACTTTCAGACGGGAACTGAAGTCGGAAGATGACGGATGATAACCCTCGTTTGCAAAAAAACAATAATATTTTCCCCGAAAGGGTACCATAAAGGATTGATATACCGATATAATAATGATGAATAGGAAGGACGATCATAATGATGATGTGCTGGAAAGGATCATCGACTTAGCTGAGGGCGGGCGTGAACTGACCGACGAAGAACTTGTATCACTGATGCAAGACGAGGAGGCTCTGCGCGCCTACAGAGAGATGATGCTCATGAAAAGTGCCGTCAGCATGGCTGCTGACAAGGAATCTCCCGATACTGAAGACATACCAGAGAAAAAGACACTGTTCTCTTTCTTCACTCCCAAGATCCTGAAATATGCCGCTGCCTGTCTGCTGCTGATCGCAGGCATCGGAGTGTTGTACATCAAGAATCAGAAGGATAGGGGATATGTTGCGTTCGAACGTGTGGACAAGATTCCTGAAATCGTCGTATCTGCCGACGGAAAGGATCATAAGATTGAGAAAAAGGAAGCCTCGAAAAAAGAGAAGCAGCAGACGGATGTTACTCCTTCTTCCATCCTCAGCAGGGAGCCCGACGGTAAGCTGGTGCTCGACTATGCCCGTGCCGAAGGATATGCCGTGAGCAATGAAGTAGAGAAACATATCGCGACGATACCACCGGGAAAAGATTTGAAAATCGTTCTGGCCGACGGTACGGAGGTGTTCCTCTATGCAGACAGCAAACTTACCTATCCGTCGCAGTTCGTGGGAAAAGAACGGCGTGTGGTACTTCGGGGACAGGCTTATTTCAAGGTGGCAAAAGATGCGGCTCATCCGTTTATCATCCACACGGATGATTTTGAAGCCCGTGTGCTCGGAACAGAACTGAACGTACGCAGCTATGGCAAGGGAAACGGTCATGTGGCTCTCGTGAATGGTTCAGTAATGGTGACACATGCGTCGTCGAAGGGTGTTATCCTGAGACCCGGACAGACAGCAGCTTTGAGCGACAACCAGTTGGTGGTAAAGGAGGAGAATATGGACAGCTATACCTATTGGCTGAAGGGTTACCTCTTCTTCGATGATTCTCCGTTGCTGGATGTGGCACAGGCATTGGGCAGATGGTACAATGTGAATGTGGTGTTTACCAACGAAGCCGTCAAAGACAAACATATCCGCTATTATTGTCTGCGAAACGAATCCATCCATCAGGCCATCAACCTTCTCAACGGCTTGAAGGAATTCCAGGTAGAGCTGAAAGAGAATACGCTGTTTATCAAA
>JAFTHD010000268.1 GCA_017457585.1 Bacillota bacterium
ATTCGGTAAAAGCTTTGGGACTGCCTATGAGTGGAATAGTAAGAGATATCATGCTTCAGTCCTATGTACCACTTTTGCTGCTATATGTATTTCTTATTGCATTTGCCTGTGTTCAGGTTTCTCAATCAGGAAGAAATATGATTGAAAAACAGAAAGAACTGAGTGAAGAGGGTACCCGAATACAGACTGAGCTGAGTCTCGCTACCAAGATACAGGCAGATATGATACCTCAGCTATTCCCTGCATTTCCTGAAAGGTCGGAATTCGATCTCTATGCATCTATGACACCAGCAAAAGAGGTTGGTGGAGATTTCTATGATTTCTATATGATAGACGATGACCACCTTGGACTTGTTATAGCTGATGTGTCTGGAAAGGGAGTACCAGCGGCGCTCTTTATGATGGCGTCTAAGAGCATTATTCAGAATAATGCAATGATAAGCAAATCTCCTGCAGAAGTTCTTAGAGATACCAACAATACCATATGTGAAAGAAACAACGAAGAGATGTTTGTTACTGTATGGATTGGAGTTCTGGAAATATCAACTGGTAAGCTTACCTGTGCAAATGCAGGACATGAATATCCTGTTATTAAGGAACCAGATGGCGAGTTTGCTCTCTATAAGGATAAACATGGCTTTGTTATCGGTGGAATGGAAGGCATAAAATATAGCGAATATGAGCTTCAGTTAAAACCAGGTTCCAAGATATTTGTATATACTGACGGCGTTCCTGAAGCAACGAACTTCGAAGAAGAGCTTTTCGGTAGTGAACGTATGGTCGTCGCGTTAAATGAAGATGCAAAAGCAGCACCTGACACGATACTTAAGAATGTCAGAAAAGCAGTGGATGAATTCGTAGAAGGGGCAGAACAGTTTGATGATATAACCATGCTTTGTCTGGAATATAAAGGGATATAGTATGAAAAAGAATGAGCTGACAATAGAAGCTTTAACTGCAGAAGAACGAGCTATCGGTGGTCTGGGAATATTCATGGTTAAGAAGAGCATGGATGATATGCAGTATGAATATAGAGAAGGTAAATAGATATGAATAGTGGAATAAATAATCTTACGATGAATCCATCAGGGTTTGTAGTCCTGGCAGACTATGTGCCGCATATTATACAAGAGATAAGATATCATTCTTCATATAACTTTATAGGTGAGAGAATAGATGGATATGAGGAACCTGTAGCTATTATATGCAAAGAGGCAGCAAGGAGACTTAAGACTGTAGCAAATGAGATGATAGTGCAGGGCTACAGACTTAAGGTGTTTGATGCTTACCGTCCGGCTTGCGCTGTAAAGCATTTTGTGCTTTGGGGAATAGAGGATCAGGACATTCGTATGAAACCTTACTTTTATCCTGAACTGGAGAAGCAGGAGCTCTTTACAAAGGGCTACATAGCGAAGCTTTCAAGCCATAGCAGAGGAAGTGCGATAGATCTGACTCTTCTTGATATGAAGACCGGAAAAGAACTGGATATGGGAGGTCCGTTTGACCTGTTTAGTGAGATATCACATCCGGACTACAAGGGTATTACCGATGAGCAGTATGAGAATCGTATGATCCTGCAAAATGTCATGGTTCGTAATGGCTTTAAGCCTATTGACTGCGAGTGGTGGCATTTTTCGCTTGAGGATGAACCATATCCTGATACCTACTTTGAGTTCCCTGTATCAGCGGAGTATCTAAGGAGGTAATCGGTCACGATGAATACCTACACGCATCTTGGTTTCGACGATGCAAGGGACGAGATGATCAGGCTGGAGGAGCTGGAAGCAGCGAAGAAGGAAGTGGAAAAGGTCAGTGGAGAGAGACCGGTGACGCAGAAGCTTTTTAAGGCGGTTTGAATATTGTAGAGTGTTCGCAGAGGCACTTCATCAGTTTGAATGACTGGTGAGGCGCTTTTTTGATTTTCTTCTTCACTTTTTCGCAAACTTGTGATATGTTTATTAGCGAGAAAGTGAGGTGAAGTGCGTGACAAAAACAGAAACGCTGGATATGCTTGTCAAAGATGGAAATGGCTACCTTTTAACATCCACGGTTGTCGAGCATTTCATTTCCAAACATACTCTTGCTGATTATGTTCGCAAAAATGGACTTCAGAAGGTTGCGCATGGTGTTTATATGTCGGAAGATACCTGGCTTGATGAGCTATATGTGCTTTATCTTCGTAACAGAAAAATCATTTTTTCCTATGAGACTGCGCTTTATCTTCATGGGTTGAGTGATCGGGAGCCTTTCTATACCACGGTTACTGTACCGAAAGGATACAATGCTGAACATCTTAAGGCAAAGGGAATTCATGTGTCTTATATTAAAGATGAATGGTATGAGGTCGGACTTTCAAAAGTTCAGACGAACATGGGCAATACAGTTCCCGTTTACGACAGGGAACGTACTATCTGTGACATCATTCGCAATAAGAAGGACATTGAGATCCAGACTTATCAGACAGCCATTAAAGAATACATGAGTGGCAAAAAGAATCTTCCCAATCTGATGAATTATGCCCGGCTTTTTAATATCGAGAAGGATGTGAGAACTTATACGGAGGTAATGCTTTGATTAAAACATCTACACAATTGAAGGCAAAGGTTCGTAACCTTTCCGGAGGAGATAATAATAAAGCAAAGATGCTTATCCGCAACTTCATTATGGAGAGATTCCTTGAACGGATTGCATTGTCAGAGTATCGGAATAATTTTATCCTTAAAGGTGGCATGCTTGTTGCGGCGGTAGTAGGGCTGGAAACGAGAGCGACAATGGATATAGACTCTACGGTAAGGTCACTTCCTCTTTCTGAAGAGAAGGCTCGGGAAATTGTCGAGGAAATTATCAGGGTCGAGATAGATGATGGAGTCTCGTTTTCAATAACCAAAGTCTCCGATATTATGGAAGGGCATGACTATCCAGGTATCAGATTTATGCTGGAAGCTACTCTTGATAAGTTAAGACAGGCAATTAAGATTGATATTTCGACAGGTGATGTGATTACTCCGGGAGCGATAGAGTATTCATATAAGCTGATGTTCGAGGATAGATCCATATCAATCTGGACATATAATCTTGAAACAATGCTCGGTGAGAAATTGGAAACGATTATGGCTCGTGAGACAGCAAACACCAGAATGCGTGACTTCTATGACATTCATGTTTTGCCCTGGCGCGAGGGGGTGGACACGGCTGTGTTCAATGCTGCATTTATGGCTACAAGCAGGAAAAGAGAAACCACAGAGATGATTTCGAGGCTTGATGATATACTTGCGGCGATCAGAAATGAGTCAATCATGAAGGAAATGTGGGATAAATATCGAAGGGACAATTTCTTCGTGGGAGATATTTCCTGGGAGGACGTAAACAAAAGCGTACTCGAGCTGAGAAACGTGCTGCAAGATTAAATATAATAGTCTGTGAGGAATCGATTATAGTTTTTGAGAAGATGCTTGATTGATAACTTCCGATCTATCAAATGTAAACACACTGATATATTCACAGTGTAGGGCACATTTTTTCAGTAAATCGCTGTGTAAAGCTTAATAAAATGCGGTATTTTGACGGTTTTACTGAAAAGTCATAATATATGCATCCGTTCGTTCAGTAGAAGACGCATTATTTACTGAACAAAATGATAAAGGAAAGGTAAGTTTACAGTAGATAAACAAAATAAAGGCAAGAAAAGGAGGGAAAAATCAAGTGATTAAAATACTATTTGTCTGCCACGGCAATATTTGCAGAAGTCCGATGGCTGAGTTTGTTTTTAAGGAAATGATTAAAATCAGGGGAGTGGCAGATCTGTTCCAGGTAGCCTCCGCTGCGACCAGCCGTGAGGAGATGGGCAATCCCGTCTATCCTCCGGCCAGGAGAAAACTCGCTGAGAATGGCATCGGATGCGAAGGCCACCATGCAAGACAGATGACGAAGTCCGATTACGAATACTACGACTACATCATCTGCATGGACCCTATGAACATAAGGAATGCCTATAGAATTACAGGCGGAGACCCTGATCACAAGATTTCTTTGCTCCTCGATTTCACGGAAAGGGCGGGAGACCAGGTGGCGGACCCATGGTACACCGGGAACTTCGATGAAACCTGGAGGGATGTAACGGAAGGGTGTTCATGTCTACTTGATAAGCTGCTTGAGGATTTAAGGTGAGCGTATGAAAAAGGCGATTATATTTGATCTGGACGGCACGCTCTGGGATTCCACAGGTTGCGCTGCGAAGGTCTGGAACAGTCTTAGCGCAAGACACGATGACATCTGCCTCAGCATGACGGAGGAAAGGGCAGGAAGCCTCATGGGAAAGATCATGGAGGAAATCTGTGAGATACTTTTTCCCGATCTGCCTGAGACAAGAAGACGGGAAATCTTTGAGGACTTCAGCATACACGAGCAAATGTACCTGCGCGAGCATGGCGCCGTTCTTTATGACGGGGTGCAGGAGACGTTGAAGAAACTTAGAGAGACATTTGATCTGTACATCGTAAGCAACAGCCAGGACGGTTACGTGCAAAGCTTCCTGTATGCGCACGATTTAGGCGTGGTTTTCAAAGACTTTGAGATGTCGGGAAGAACGGGGCTCAGCAAAGGCGAGAACATAAGGCTGATCATGGACAGAAACGATGTGAAGACCGCTGTATATGTTGGAGATACGGAAAGCGATGAAAAGGCCGCAAGGTTTGCAGGAATTCCGTTTATATATGCATCTTACGGTTTTGGCCAGGCGGTCTCGCCGGATGGAACTATAGATGGATTCAGTGAAATAGAGGATACTATAAAAGCAGTACTCACTTGAGCACTGCTTTCATTCCTTTATCAGCTCATTCTTCTGATCATTTCAATGCACATTCTGCCGTTGTGGTAAGGGCATTTCCATTGATGGGCGAGGGGCTGCTCCGGATCAACGGTGTTATCCGCTTCGACGTTTTCAAACCACTCTCCGCTGGCCCGGTCGATGACGTGATCTTGGATGTATTCCCAAACTTTTTCGGATGCGTCAAGGTAATGACCGCAGGAAGGGTCTCGTTGGTAAGCGTTGTAGAATCCGGTGACAGACTCAGCCTGTATCCACCATATCTTTTTACGGTTAACAGCACCGTCCTCGCATTCAAAGTTCATTCCACCGGTTTCCCTGTCAATCCCGTTCCTGTAAGCGCCTTCTGCAAGGCCACTGGTAACGGGACTCATTTTCTCAGAAATGTCCACATCATCTAAAACGCTGCACGCTCTATCTATGAGCCAGGAGGCTTCAATATCGTGTCCGTATGATACCAGGTCGATGATGGGCTCGTAATTGAGGTTGAAGAAGACTTCGCACATCTTCTTTTCAGGGTTATAGACTTTCGTCCTGAATATGTCGAGAATCTCAATGATGGATTTCCTGACGGAATCTGAGCCGGTCGCTCTGAACAGCTCCGTGTACGCTTCCAGAATGTGAAGGAGGGTGTTCATCGTTCGCTCGGCGATGACTCCGTTCTCGGAAAGTTTGTCGTTTGAGACAGGGGAGAAGTCGCGTGCAAAGCTTTCAAGGTATCCATCCTCGTCACGACACTTTTTCTCGATTGTGCCGTACAGGTTCTCCACAAGTTGAAGGGCCGCTTTTTCGCCGGAAACCCTATAGTAACAGGATAGCGCATAGATTGCGAAAGCCAGATTGTAGGTGTGCTTGATGTCTTCCTTGGGCGCCCCATCAGCGCTGACAGACCAGTATATTCCGCCAAACTCCCTGTCGTAGAATTTGTCAGCGATGAACTGGTAGGCGTGTGTTGCGAAAGGAAGAAGCGTCTCGTCTCTGAGGAGCTCGTATGCAGACGAGTAAAACCACAGGATTCTGCTCGTCAGAACGCCGCCCTTTGCGGCAGACGGGTCAGGAACACCATCTTTGTCTGCAAAGCCGTAGAAACCGCCGCTGGTCTCGTCGATCATTCCGTTCCAGAAGGGGATCAGATCCTTTGTCAGATGATGATAAAAAACATTCTTATCCATTGATTCTCTCCAATCATTTCAGATTCAATACAACTATACAACAGATGCCGCTTTTTTAAAATAATATGAATCTGCTTTTTAAAGTTAATGCGAATCCACCTTCGCCGCTTTACCAATCTATGGTATAATTTCAGGGTATCATGGAATGGCTTCATATGAGCCGCCCAATTGCATGAATGATTAATAGAGTAATTGAAAGAGTAAAAGTATGAGTTCACTTAGTTCAAAGGAAATCCTGGAGAAAGTATCGGATTCGGCGGTGCCAAAGGCGACCATGAGCGCAGGTAAGCTGCTGCTTCTCGGAATACTTTCGGGAGTGTACATAGCCTTCGGGGCAGGCGGCTCTGCCATGGCCTCCTTCAACCTGGTGGCCGATCCTGCAACCCTGGGAGTCGGCAAGTTTCTCGGCGCAGCAGTGTTCCCCGTTGGTCTCATGATGGTAATTCTTTGCGGTGCCGAATTGTTTACCGGCAATTGCCTCATGATCGTCGGCGTCCTGGACAAAAAGGCGAAGCTGATTCAGATGTTCAGAAACTGGGGACTCGTCTACGTAGGAAACTTCATCGGATCGCTCATCATGGTATTTCTGATCAGTCAGACGGGGCTTTGGGATACGGGCGGAGGCCTTCTGGGTGCTGTCGTCGTCAAGACTGCGGCAGATAAAGTTTCTCTCAGCTTCGGCAGCGCCTTCGTGCGCGGAATACTCTGCAACTGGCTGGTATGTCTTGCTGTGTACATGGCAACGGGAGCACAGGAGGTCATCAGCAAGATTTTCAGCATATGGTTTGTCATCATGATGTTCGTCCTGTCAGGATTCGAGCACAGCGTTGCCAACATGTACTTCATCCCGGCAGGAATCGTTGCAAACAGTACGGGTGACTACGGGCAGATTCTCGGAGTGGATGCTTCGGGACTTACTGCAGGCAGCTTCGTAATCGACAATCTTCTGCCGGTAACGCTGGGGAATATCGTCGGCGGCTGCATATTCGTGGGGATGGCTTACTGGCTTGCCCACAGGAAATTGAATTAACGAATCAAGAGGTGGACCTATGAAGGGAACGATAGCGATAATAGACGGCAACAGCCTGATGAACAGGGCTTTTTACGCCATGAGAAATCCGATGATTACGAAGGAGGGAATTTACACCCAGGGCATCTTCGGATTCATCAACATGCTCGATAAGATAAAGAAAGACTATGAGCCGACTCACATGGCGGTAGCCTTTGACCTGAAGGCGCCGACGTTCAGGCATCTGGAATACGACGAGTACAAGGCCGGCAGGCGCAAAATGCCGCCGGAGCTTGCCATGGAGTTTCCGATTCTCAAGGACATTCTGGAGGCCATGAACATAAAGCAGGTGGAACTGGGAGGCTTCGAGGCCGACGATCTTATCGGAACCATTGCGAAAAGAGGTGAAGAGGCTGGGCTCAGCCCCGTCATCATCACGGGAGACAAGGACGCCCTGCAGCTTGCGACGGACGTTACGAAGATCATCTATACAAAGCGCGGCGTTTCCGACTTCGATGTCTACGACAGGGAGGCCATGCTGGAACGATACGGTCTGACCCCGGAGCAGTTCATAGACCTTAAGGGACTCATGGGGGATACGTCCGATAACATCCCGGGAATACCAGGAATAGGCGAAAAGACTGACACGAAGCTGCTGCTCCAGTTCGGCAGCGTGGAGAACCTGATCGCTCATGCAGACGAAGTCACGCCAAAGGGTGTCAGAGCGAAGGTGGAGGAGAACGTGCAGCTTGCCGTCATGAGCAAGAGGCTTGCCACCATAAACACCAACGTTCCCATAGATATAGACCTGGAGGAGTACAGGCTGACGGAGCCTGACTACGACAGGCTCATCGACATCTACACCAAGTTGGAGTTTAACAGGTTCCTGAAAAAGCTGAGGGGAACAGGTGAAGGCGCAGGCACAGGGACAAAGGACACGGTGGAGGCCGCTTTATCTGCGGGAGCATCAGGCGCCGGTGAAGTTCGCCTGATTCATGCGGAGGACTATGCCATAAAGGTAATCCGTTCAGAGGAAGAACTGAAGGAGATCCAGCTGACAGATGAAACGGTCCTGAAAGTTTTTGGCAACTATGACCATCTGAGACTTCCTGAGATCGACGGCATATGCCTTTTGAGCGGCGAGAACTTTTACTTCGTGGACGCAGAAGCAGCAGAAGGCATCTTCCAGTTTATTGCAGAAGCAGACACGAAATTCGTAGGCCACGGCCTGAAGCGTGATTACTACATGATCATGACGAGGACGGACTTCTCGCCAGATACGGCCTTTGATACCGAGATCGCTCAGTACGTTCTTGATTCCGGAAGGAGCGACTACAGTCTGCAGGTTCTGTCAAACGAATACCTGCACGCTGCTTTGCAAAGTGAGGAAGAGTTCAGAGCGGAGCACGGACAGTTAAGTCTCCTCGGTAACGACAGAGAAGCTATGGCGGAGTACGGACTGAAGGTCTGCACAAGCCTTGAGAACATACGAAGACTGCAGCAGGGGAAGATCACGGAGGAAGGACTGGATACAATCCTTTACGATATCGAGCTGCCGCTCATCCAGGTCATGGCAGGGATGGAGAAGGAAGGTTTCAAAGCGGACAGGAACTATCTGGTTGAGTTCGGCGAAACCCTTTCCTCTGAGATCGACCAGCTTACGTCTGAGATTCACCAGCTTGCAGGGGAGGAATTTAACATCAAGTCGACCCAGCAGCTTGGCGATATCCTGTTTGAGAAACTGGAACTTCCGGCAGGCAAGAAGACCAAGCGCGGATACTCTACGAGCGCGGAGATTTTGGAAAAGATCAAGGACAAGCATCCCATCGTGCCAAAGGTTCTCGAGTACAGAACCCTCACCAAGCTTAAGAGCACCTACGTGGACGGCATGCTGCCGCTCATAGGCGAGGATGGGAAGATTCGTGCCCACTTCAACCAGACGGTTACGACCACGGGAAGAATCAGCTGCACGGAGCCAAACCTTCAGAACATACCGGTGAGGCAAGAACTGGGAAGGAAGCTGAGACAGGCCTTCGTACCCGATGGAGAGGGCTCAGTTCTGGTCGGCGCAGACTACTCCCAGATCGAGCTTAGGGTGCTGGCCCACATGTCTCAGGATGAGGCCCTCATAGGCGCCTTTGAGAGAGGCGAGGACATACACAGAGCCACGGCAGCAAATGTTTTGGGCGTGGATGAGTCGGAGGTGACGCCTCTCGACAGGAGCAGAGCGAAGGCTGTAAACTTCGGCGTCATATACGGCATGAGTGCCTTCGGACTATCGACGGAGCTTCACATTACGAGAAAGGACGCCGATGAGTACATCTCCGCATACTTTGCAAAACACCCGGACGTGCGCCGCTTCATGGATGAGCAGGTGGAACTAGCCAAGGAGCAGGGGTTCGTCAAAACCATGATGGGAAGGAAGCGGTACATCAAGGAGATCAAAGCTTCCCAGTACATGGTAAGACAGATCGGCGAACGCCTGGCAATGAACACACCGATTCAGGGAACGGCTGCGGACATCATAAAGATCGCCATGATCAAGGTTTACAAGGCGCTTAGCGAAAGCGGTCTCAAATCCAGGCTGATCCTTCAGGTTCACGATGAACTCATCATAAACACCTACGAAGGGGAGAGAGAGGCGGTGGAGAAGCTGCTCGTTGAAAACATGGAGAGCGCATGCGAAATGTCCGTCAAACTCAAGGCCGACCTGAACGAAGGCGCCAACTGGTACGCATTAAAATAGGAACGGATACAGGGTATGGATAATAAGACGAAGATAATCGGACTGACAGGCGGCATCGGCACTGGCAAGTCGACGGCAGCGGAATACCTGAAGGCACGGGGGTTCAAGCAGATAGATGCGGACGCAATCAGCAGGAGCCTTACAGCGGATGGAAGCCCCATGCTTGACATATTAAACGATGAGTTTGGCCCGTCAGGCCCGTTCGGCAAGGCCGGATACGAAATACTGAACGAAGACGGCTCCCTGAACAGGCAGGCAACAGCAGACCTGGTCTTTAGAGATGAGTTAAGGAAGAAGCGGTTCGACGAGATCATGATTACGGAGATCGTGAGAATCATCGATGGCGATATCGCCACTTACCGCAAAGATAACGCAGGGGACCTGGTGCTCCTTGACGCACCGCTTCTCTTTGAGGCAGGTCTCGACGCAAGATGTGACGCCGTGCTTCTCATCGTGGCCGACAAAGACGTGAGAATCGACAGGGTGTGCGAAAGAGACGGGATCTCGAGGCAGCAGGTGCAGGACCGCATCGATAATCAGATGAGCGATGAGGAGAAGATAAGCAGGTCGGATTTTGTAGTGGATAACTCGGAAGACCTGGAGCACCTTTACAGGCAGCTTGATGAATTTGTTGAACAACTGTAATGGATATTCATTTTATAATTCGGAGGTAAAATCATGAACGAAGCATTGAACAATTTGCTTACAAGAAGAGCTTGCAGAGCTTACAAAGAGGAACAGATCAAGGATGAGGAACTGGAGGCAATCCTGGAAGCAGGAAAGTACGCGCCTACGGGCAGGGGACTGCAGTCGCCTATCATGGTCGTGATTCAGGATCCTGAGAAGCTGAGAGAGATTGAGAAGCTGAACGGAGCAGTCATGGGACAGCCTGACGGCCATCCTTTCTACGGTGCTCCAACCCTCGTTATCGTATTCGGAGACGCAGATAGCCCATTGGGCGAGGCAGACGCAAATCTTGTCATCGGCAATCTGTTAAACGGTGCCAACGCTGTAGGCGTGGATTCCTGCTACATCTGGAGAGCAAGGCAGACCTTCGAGAGCAGGGAAGGCAGAAAGTATAAGCAGGAGTGGGGAATCCCTGAGAACTACTGGGGCATGGGCAACGTGATCCTGGGATACGGTAAGCCTGAAGGAAAGAAAGAAGCTGCTCCAAGGAAGGAAAACTACGTTATCAGAGGATAGGAAGAGCCAGCTTACAAGTGAAACAATGCGGCAGGTTTTCTCAAAAAACAGAGAATTAATTGTTGACAAAGTGCTGCCGGATGCGTATTATAGTTAAGGTACGAACGAAGTACGCATGCGGCCTTGGCGGAATAGGCAGACGCGCACGTTTGAGGGGCGTGTGGGAGACCGTACCGGTTCAAGTCCGGTAGGCCGCACCATGATTGACGGATAATCGCAAATAACGGTTATCCGTTTTCTTTTTGTCAAATTTTCTTAGGTATAGATTATTAGCAGCTTTAGAATGCTAAATCAAATTTCACACAATGTTCATTGTATTTATCGACTGTTTTGGTATAATTTACTTTGGTTTGCAAAAAGGAGATAAACAATGTTTTCAAAATTCAGCGTCAGAAAACCATTAACCATACTTGTGGCAGTAGTGATCGTCATGGTTTTTGGAGCGATATCAGTATATAAGATGACACCGGATCTGTTCCCGAGCGTGGATACCCCTTACGTAATCGTCATGACAACCTATCCGGGAGCAAGCCCGGAAGAAGCGGAGACGGAGATTACGAAGCCTATGGAACAGGGGCTTGCTACCATAGCCAATCTGGAAGGTATTAATTCAGTATCAGGGAATAACTATTCCATGATACAGATGGAGTTTACCGACGGTGTGAGTATGGATGTAGTGTCTGTTGATATCAGTCAGAGGCTTGATCAGATCGAAGGTTTGCTTCCTGAAACTGCCAGTACTCCCGTCGTTCTCAAGATGAGTATGGACGTATTCCCATCGGTTATTGCAGCTGTTGAGATGGGTGACAAGTCAGAAGCTGAGATCTCGAAGATCGTGGAAGAGGATCTGATGACCCCTCTGGAAGGGATAGAGGGCGTTGCAAATGTCAGTGCACTCGGTCTCGTTGACAGCGATATTCAGATCGTTCTTTCTCAGGACAAGATAGACAAGGTAAACGACAGAGTACAGAGTAAGATCAAGAGCGAGTTTAATTCTGCCAAAGGTAAAGTAAACAAGGGAATAAAGCAGGCTAACAGCGGCAAGAAGAAGATTGAACAGGGCAAGGATAAGATCACTGAAGGTGAAAAAGAAGCCGCAAAGCAGTTCTCCAAGGCAAGAAAAGAGCTGAAGAATAATCAGGAGGATCTCAAAGATCTGAAGAAAGGACTTCAGGATATGCAGTCCGAATATGAGGCAGCGAAAATGGCAGCTGAGTCCAATCCGCTTATGGCGGCAAACCTTGAGACCCTTAAGCAGATGATTAACGGTCAGCTTGAGGCCATCAACAAACAGATGGGAACTGATTATACTGCTGACACACTCGGCGATGCGATAAAGGATGTAAACAGTAATATCAAGAAAATTAACTCGGCGCTTGAAGATATTACGAAGGAGGAGCAAACTACCAGCTTCCAGCTAAACAGCCAGTACTCAGAGCTTACTACAGCTGAGGGTACTATCGAATCAACGGTCTCACAGCTTAAGAATACACTGAAGGAAATCGAAAATCAAAAGGATGCCGCATTAAACAGTGCTGACATGACTGGTGTCCTTACCATGAATAATGTATCTGCCATTTTGAGTGCGCAGAATTTCAGTATGCCGGCAGGTTATGTCAATGAGGGAGACTCACAGATTCTCGTAAGCGTTGGCGATAAGATAAGGGATAAGGACGAGCTTCAGAATCTTATCCTGATGGATCCTAATATCGATGGAATTGATCCGATAAGGCTGAGCGATATTGCCACTGTAACTTACGGATCGGATGACAATGAAGCATATGCGAAAGTAAACGGCAAAAATGGTGTGTGTCTCACTTTTACGAAGCAGTCCACATACGCTACAGCTGAAGTTGCCGACAATATACTGGATAAGTTTGAATCGCTGGAGAAGAAGTATGATGGTCTTCACTTCGTTTCCCTTTATAACGGTGGTGATTACATCCATCTCGTTATCAATTCAGTTTTGGAGAACCTGCTCCTGGGAGCTCTCCTTGCGATGCTGATACTGTTCTTCTTCCTAAGGGATATAAGACCTACGGTTATTACGGCAATTAGCATTCCTTTGAGCGTGCTCTTTGCGCTCGTTTTGATGTACTTCTCAGGAGTAACTCTCAACATGGTAAGCATGGCAGGTCTTGCCATAGGTGTCGGAATGCTTGTGGATAACTCCATAGTCGTCATAGAGAACATCTTCAGACTCAGGACTATGGGGTACTCAAAAATCCAGTCGGCCGTATCCGGTGCCGTTCAGGTAGCAGGTGCAATAACAGCATCCACGCTTACTACGATAAGCGTATTCGTTCCGATCATCTTCGTAACGGGAATGACGAGAGACATATTCCAGGATTTAGCGCTCACTGTATCGTATTCACTTCTGGCCAGTCTGATCATTGCCCTGACGCTCGTTCCGGCTATGGCTAAGGGAATGCTCAAAGGTGACGGTAGCAAAGCCATGCTTAAACAGGACGGATTCGCAGTACGTCAGTATAAGAGAGCGGCAAACTGGGCTCTCGGTCATAAGGCAATCACGCTTTCACTCGCTTTCCTTATATTGATAGGATCCTGCGGATTGGCTCTTTCAAAAGGATTTGAGTTCATGCCATCAATGTCAACGCCGCAGATTTCTGCAAGGATCAGCATGCCGGAAGAGAGCACTATCGATGATACCTCAAGGGCTTGCGATGATATATCCGAAGAGATCAGAAAGATAGACGGTGTTGATGAGGTAGGACTCATGCTTTCAAGCAACACGCAGGGTCTTCTCGGTATTGATGCAGGTACGGACGTAACTCAGGTATCCATGTACATTATGATGGATGAAAAGAAGCTTGATAACGTTGCGAAGGTTACTTCAAAAATTGATGAACTGGCAGAGAAGCACGGTTGTGAAATTGTCACATCGGCAGATATGGACATGTCCTCAATGATGGGCGGAAGCGATATATCCATGACCCTTTATAACGACGACCTGGATGATCTCAGGGAGTCTGCTGCAGCTATAGAAGCACACCTTCGCGACATGAAAGGGCTTGAGGACATATCTGACGTAGATTCAGACAGCTCAGAAGAACTTCATATTGTTGTCAGCAAGAATAAGGCCATGAAGAAGGGACTTACCGTTGCACAGGTCTATCAGCAGGTCAGCGAAAAACTTGCTGAAGAAAAAACAGCGACCACGATAAGCGATGAAGAGGATAACATCGATGTTGTTATCGAGAACACTACGAAAGATTCCTTCACAAAGACAGATTTACGAAATATGAAGCTGACCTTTACCGATCAGGCCGGTGGAGAAACAAAGAAAGTGAAGCTTTCTGATGTAGCTGCGATTAATCCCGACAAATCATTGAGCGAAATCAATCATACCGACCAAAAGAGGAGTCTGACCATAACAGCTACTCTGAAGGATGGGTACAACATAACCAAGATGACCGATAAGGTCAAGAAGGACATTGAATCCAATCAGCTTGTAAAGGGTGCTACCGAAATTGATTACGGCGGACAGAACGAGGAGATCATGGATGCCATGAAGCAGATGATGCTCATGCTCATCGTCGGATTCTTGCTGATCTATCTTGTAATGGTTGCCCAGTTCCAGTCCTTAAGGTCACCATTCATCATCATTTTCACCGTGCCGCTGGCATTCACAGGCGGTATGCTGGGACTTTTGATAACGGGACAGACGGTCAGCGTCGTATCCATGATGGGCTTCGTCATGCTCATGGGTATCATCGTAAACAACGGTATCGTTCTCGTGGATACCATCAACCGGTTCAGGCTTGAAGGTATGGAAATGAAGCAGGCGATTATCGATGCGGGAGCTGTAAGAATGAGACCTGTTATCATGACAGCACTCACGACTGTTTTAGGTCTTGTTCCTCTTGCAATCGGCTTCGGAACAGGTGCCGAAATGATGCGTCCTATCGCCATCGTCTGCATAGGAGGACTCATCTACGCTACTGTAACCACCCTCATCGTCGTGCCGGTAATGTATAGACTTTTCTCACGCAAGAGGATGGAGAAAATCGCGGAAGAAGAACTTGAAATAGTAAATGTCTAATGCTATAATTATCCCGATATGCCGGCGTGATGGAATTGGCAGACGTGCGGGACTCAAAATCCCGTGGTGGCAACACCGTATGGGTTCGACCCCCATCGCCGGCACCACATACGGGATTGGAAATATAATCTTTTAATTTAAATTTTTCAATATGGAGGAATCTGATGAACGGCAACACATTGATGACGATTTTACCTTTAGTCCTGCTTCTTTTGGTAATGTACTTCCTGCTTATAAGACCGCAGAAGAAAAAAGAAAAAGAAGTAAACGAGATGAGAAGTTCTGTTCAGGTAGGAGATGAGATCATCACCATCGGCGGAATCTGCGCGAAGGTAGTGAAGACGAAGGAAGATTCACTGATCGTTCAGGTGGGTGCTGACAGAGTCAAGTTTGAGATAATGAGATGGGCCGTTTCCAAGGTAGTTGAGCCTTCAGGCAAGCCTGAACCGGAACCGGAACCTGAGGAGAAGAAGCCTGCTAAGCCAAAGAGGCTCGGCAGAAAAGCTGCTCCTGTTGAGGAGAAGGTAGAGGAGAAGGCTGAGGAAGCTGCTGAAGAAATAGTAGAAGAGGTTGTTGACGCGACCGGAGATGCTGAATAACAGCGGATTTAATTGAAATTAG
>JAFTHD010000269.1 GCA_017457585.1 Bacillota bacterium
CTCTGGATCCTGAACAGCAGAGCTGTCCTCCTGGATTTTATAATTTACGCCTATAATCTGGCACTTATCATTTGCCACATAAACATTGGCGTCCATCAGGTCACTTAAGATTTCACACATCTCATCAAAAGAAAATTTACCCGTTGGACTCTCTGTGAGAAGCCAGTTCAACTTTCTTACCTTGTTCAATATATCGCTCATATTATTTCCACCTCGCACAAAAACAATGTCTTCCGAGGATATTATATTCTAAATTGACTACATTTGACAATACTTTTTAGACTTTTCTAAATATTTCTTAATGCAGACACAATTCAAACGTTTTTGCTTTCCTACAAACATAAGCTCTATTAATTGTTTGCAAGGAACATAAAATCCACCGAAGCAATGATCCGGTGGATTTCTGTCCTTTTGAATAATGATTCTGCAAGACCAATGCCCGCTTTGCCGCACGCAAAACGGTTCATCCGATCGACCGGCTCAAAGCATCTGCGCCGAACTAAAGGATGTATTTGTCCAGGTCTTCCGCATGAATCTTTTCTTCAAACTTGTCCTGAACATACTGTCTGTCAATCGTGATCTTCTCCTCCTCTATATCAGGAATGTTAAATGAGATATCTTCGAGGAGCTTCTCCATAATTGTATGCAGTCTTCTCGCTCCGATATTTTCAGTCTGTTCGTTCAGAAGGTATGCCATTGTAGCGATCTCGTCTACTGCTTCATCTGTGAACTCAATGTCGACACCTTCCGTCTCAAGAAGTGCCTTATGCTGTTTGAGAAGCGCGTTCTCAGGAATCGTCAGGATCTTCACAAAAGTGTCCTTATCAAGATTCTTTAATTCAACTCTTATCGGGAATCTTCCCTGAAGCTCAGGGATCAGATCCGTTGGCTTTGCCGTATGGAATGCACCTGCGCCGATAAAAAGTATGTGATCGGTTTTAACAGGCCCATGCTTCGTATTAACAACACTACCTTCTACTATCGGCAGGATATCACGCTGCACACCCTCTCTCGATACATCGGCTCCGCTTCTGTATCCTGATCCGGATGCAATCTTATCAATCTCATCGATAAAGATAATACCGTTCTGTTCGCAGTTGTGCAGCGCATCATCGGTGACCTGATCCATGTCTATAAGGTTCTGGGCTTCCTCTTCTCTGAGTATCTTTCTCGCGTCCTTAACCTTTACCTTCTTGTTCTTCATCTTCTTTGGAGCCATATCACCAAAGATGTTCCCGATGGCTATGCTCATGCCTTCGTTTCCCATATCGAGCTGATTCGTCTTAGGGGCGTCCGTAACCTGAATCTCAATATACTGCTCCTCCAGCAGCCCTTCTCTAAGCTGCTGACGCACCTGCTCCCTTGCAAGGGCAACATCTCGTCCATCCTCGGAATTTGCTTCCTTTTGAGCCTGCTGCTGCTCATACTGCTCCTTCTGCGTCAGGTATCCTGCGTTGCCGAGGATAAAATCAAAAGGACCTCTGCCATCGTTTCCCGCAGGCTTTTTGGACTTACCGGGGATTATCGCCTCGATGATCTTCTCTTCTGCAATCTCATCGGCTATCGAATACTTTTCTTCCAGCATAGACTGCTTGGTTATTCTGATGGAAGCCTCCATCAGGTCTATTATCATCGAGTCAACGTCTCTTCCTACGTAACCTACCTCTGTGAATTTAGTGGCTTCAACCTTTACAAATGGAGCATCCATCAATTTTGCAAGACGCCTTGCAATCTCCGTCTTACCGCATCCTGTAGGCCCCATCATGAGTATGTTCTTAGGGGTTATTTCCTCTCTCATCTCATCGGAAAGGAGGCTCCTTCTGTATCTGTTTCTCAGGGCTATGGCTACCATTTTCTTGGCTTCATCCTGCCCGATGATATACTTATCCAGTTCCTCCACGATTTCTTTTGGTGTCATCTGATAAAGTTTATTTGCCATGACAGCCTCCTATAATTTTTCAACTGAAATATGATCGTTGGTGTAAACGCAGATCGATGCTGCGATTTCCAGGGACTTTCTTACTATGCTCTCCGCATCGAGTTCCGTATTATTGTAGAGCGCGTTTGCTGCCGAATACGCATAGTTTCCGCCGGAGCCGATGGCAACAAAAGGCTGGTCGGGCTCTATGACCTCGCCGTTTCCCGAAATCACAAGCAGGTCTTCTTTGTCGGCAACGATCATAAGAGCCTCTAAGTTTCTCGTCGCCTTGTCAGACCTCCAGAGCTGCGCAAGCGCAACGGCCGCTCTCTTAAGATTACCGCCGTGCTCATCCAGCTTAGCTTCAAACTTTTCAGTAAGTGAAAATGCATCAGCAACGGATCCCGCGAAACCTGTAACCACCGTGTTCTTGTAAATCTTCTTTACCTTCTTTGCACCGTTTTTCATGATCGCGGTCTCGCCCATTGTGACCTGTCCGTCGCCACCGATGCAGACATCTTCTCCTCTTTTTACCGCACAAATAGTCGTAGCATGAAATTCAACCATCGCTAACCCTCCTTGTAGCCGCACTCTCTGTTAGAGCACTCAAATTTATCTCCCTTGCCCGGCTTCTCCACTATGAGTGCGCCGCACTTAGGACATTTCCTGTCAGTCGGTTTGTTCCAGAAGACCTGCTGACACTCGGGATATCCGCTGCAGCCGTAAAAGAGTTTTCCCTTCCTGCTTCGCTTCTTGATAATATCCTTGCCGCAGGACGGGCAGCTTACCCCTATGGTCTCAACGATAGGCTTGGCGTTCTTGCATTCAGGGTATCCCTGGCATGCTGCAAAGACCCCGTATCTTCCGTGCTTCTTAACCATAGGTCTGCCGCACTTCTCGCAGATTTCCCCTGTCGGTTCGTCCTCGAACTCGACCTTGATAATCTCCTCTTCCGCTTGTTCCAGTTCCTTGCTGAAATTCGAATAGAACCCCCTTATTACGTCCTTCCAAGGTGTCTTATCTATTTCAACATCGTCCAGCTTCTGCTCCATCTGGGCGGTGAAATCAACATCCACGATCTCGGCAAAGTAGTGACCGATCATGTCTATCACGATGAAGCCGAGTTCAGTCGGTACAAGTGATTTCTTGTCCTTCTTCACGTACCTTCTCTCGGTAAGCGTAGCAACGATCGGTGCGTATGTACTCGGTCTGCCGATTTCCTTATCCTCAAGCTCCTTCACCAGTGCAGCCTCTGTGAACCTTGGAGGCGGCTGCGTAAAGTTCTGTTCGGAATCGATGGCCTTCGTTTCCAGTTCCTCTCCCACCTTCATCTGCGGCAGGAGTTTGTTGATATCGGCGTCCTTACCGGGAGGATTCACCTTCAGAAATCCGTCAAATAGCAGCTTGTTGCCGCTTGCCTTAAATCCGTAGCTTCCGTTTACTATGTATGAATTAACCGACATAAACTCTGCCGGTGCCATCTGGCTTGCTACAAATCTGATCCAGATCAATCTGTAAAGCTTGTACTGATCTTTCGTCAGCGATGCCTTTATGGAGTCGGGAGTCAGTTCCACCCGGCTCGGTCTTATCGCTTCATGAGCATCCTGAACATCCTTCTTCTTATTTGAATAAAAGTTGTTTGCGTAATACTCCTCACCCAGATTATCAATGATATATTCCTTTGCAGCGGCGCGTGCCTCCTCAGAGATTCTAACTGAGTCCGTCCTTATATATGAGACAAGACCTATCGTTCCCTGTCCTTTTATATCGACACCTTCGTAGAGCTGCTGGGCAACCATCATGGTCTTCCTGGATGTGAAGTTTATCTTGTTTGCCGCATCCTGCTGAAGGCTGCTCGTTGTGTACGGTGCAGCAGGCCTCCTCTGGCGTTCCTTTTCCTCGAGACTCTTTACAACAAAGCTCCCCTGCTTCAGTTCTTTTAGAATTGCATCAGCGGATTCTCCATCGGGAATATTGAGTTTCTTTCCGTCCTTATCCGCAAGTCTCGCAACAAATTCCGGCTTCTTGGCGAACTTTGCTGTTATGGTCCAATACTCCTCCGGATTGAAATCGTTTATCAGGTTTTCCCTGTCGCAGATTATCTTTAGCGCAGCTGACTGTACTCTGCCTGCGCTGAGACCTCTCCTCACCTTTCTCCAAAGGAGCGGACTGATCTGGTAACCCACCAGCCTGTCGAGAACTCTTCTCGCCTGCTGTGCATCAACCAGACTCAGGTCTATTTCTCTCGGGTTCTTAATCGCTTCCTTGATGGTCTTTGCAGTAATCTCATTAAATACAATCCTGCATTTCGAATGAGCGTCTATCCCCAGAAGATATGCCAGGTGCCATGAAATAGCCTCTCCCTCTCTGTCCGGGTCGGTAGCCAGATAAACCTTCGAAGCATTCTTGGCTTCCTTCTTTAGTTCCTTGATAAGGCTTCCTTTCCCTCTGATGGAAATGTACTGGGGTTCAAAATCGTTCTCCACGTCAACGCCCAGTTTGCTCTTCGGCAGATCCCGCACGTGACCCACAGATGCAACTACCTTATACCTGCTCCCAAGGAATTTCCCTATTGTCTTAGCTTTTGATGGTGATTCTACAATTACTAATGTCTTCTTAGCCGCAGCCATGGGAACTCCTTTCTTTTTCCTACATTATAATACCAAATTACTCTACAGTTAGTGATTATATGTAGTTTTCCCAAATTTTGCAACGAAAACTTTACCCATGTCACAAAATACAGTCCCCTTAAGCTCCATTATCGACACCATCCTGACCACCTCTCCCGGCTTCATGCCGGTTGCCATACAGATCTGATCTATGGTCAGTTCTCCCCTTGTCGATAGCAAATCGTAGATATTTTTTTCATCCCGGCTGAATACTCGCGCCTCTTCCTCCTCTGTTAAAACGCTAAGTCCGAGTTTTTCAAGCAAATCTCCCGATGAGAGCAGAACACCTGCGCCATCTTGGATAAGCTTATTGCTGCCGAGGTTGTACTGGCTGTCTATATTTCCCGGAACAGCGTAAACATCTCTGCCCTGATTTACCGCATGTTCTGCAGACAGCGCCGCGCCTGATTTAAGCCCGGCCTGAACCACTATGACTGCTTCAGACAGTCCTGTAATAATCCTGTTTCTCATCGGGAATTGGTATCTTCTGGCTTCCGTTCCCGGCGGATATTCCGAAACGATCAGTCCTTTATCCTCTATTGTTTCCATTAATCTTCGGTTTATAAGGGGATAGCATATGTCAGGCCCGCATCCAAACACCGCCACAGTATCGCCGTCACATTTTAGTGCCCCTTCGTGGGCACATGTATCAATACCTGCAGCCATGCCGCTCACTATACAGATTCCTCTTTTGGCAAGCTTATATGCAAACTCCCTCGCCGTATTTCTCCCATACTGGGTAGTTTTGCGCGAACCCACAAGGGCAACGGATCGTCTGTACAGAAGTTCAAGTCTGCCCGAACAGTAGAGCCGCTGGGGAGGATCCGGAATATTTCTGAGCCTGACCGGATATTCCCGGGAATCTATATCGATTACTTCTATAGTCCTATTGCCAGTCCTATTGCCGGATTTCATGATTCCATCATTCATCTGCCTCTATCCTTTCAATCTGTACATCAGCGCTTCCGCTATATGTTCATCACTTATTACCGCACTGTCCTCAAGATCCGCTATCGTTCTCGAAATCTTAATAACCTTACCGTATGCCCTCATAGTCATGTTCATATCTTCGTAGGCTCTTCCAAGAAGCGCCTTCGCTTCCTTCGTCATTTGACAGTATGTCTCTATACCTTTCTCATCAAGATCTCCGTTAAATCTGTATGAGGTGCCTTCGTATCGCTCCCTTTGCAAAGAAGAACAGCTCTCAACCATCCGGCGCAACTCCTCAGAGCCGGCTCCTCTTTGTTCATCCTTTGCAATATCGTCGATCGGCACCGGGCTCACCTTAATAAACATGTCGATTCTATCTGCAAAAGGTCCTGTCAGCTTACGCCTGTAGGCATCCAGCTGCTTGCCCGTGCACGTACATACACGGTTGTCATCCCAAAGATACCCGCATTTACACGGGTTGGAGGCAATAACGACGAGGGCACTCGAGGGAAAGGTTATCTCCTCTGTGTTCCTGTTTATTCTCACTACCCCCTCTTCAAGCGGCTGCCTCATGGCATCGATCGCCCTATGATCGAATTCTCCGAATTCATCGAGGAACAGGACACCTTCATGGGCAAGGGACAGCTCGCCCGGTCTGATTCTCCCTGATCCTCCTCCCGTAAGACCGACCGGACTTATCGTGTGGTGAGGACTTCGAAAGGGTCTCTCGGTTATTATTCCGCCGCCATCATTCAGAAGGCCGGCTACGCTGTATATCCCCGTTATCTCAAGCTGCTCTTCGTAGGTCAGCGACGGCATGATGGATGGAATCCTTTTTGCCATCATCGTCTTGCCGCAGCCCGGGCCTCCCATCATCAGAACTCCGTGACGTCCCGCCGCAGCGATTACGAGGGAACGCTTCACATCCTCGTGTCCGATAACCTGCGAAAAGTCAAACGCGGCCCCCCTCTCCTTCTCGATCTGCATCCGTTCATATGGCTCGAATACACCCGGAGTCATTGCAAAGAGCACCGCATCCTCAAGAGTCTCTACCGGGATTAGCCTCATATCTCTGAGAATCGACACTTCATCTGCATTGCCTTTTGGCACAACAATTGTCCTCACGCCTTCGCCCCGTATGCTCATGGCAAGGGGCAGTGCACCGTTTACCGGGTTAATTCTGCCATCGAGGGACACCTCTCCAATGAACGCCGTATCCTGCGGCATCTCGCATTCAAGTCCTGACAGTATAACCCCCAGTGCAATCGGCAGATCAAAGTGACTTCCTTCCTTCTGCTTGCCTGCAGGCACAAGATTTACCGTAACCCTGTCTCCCGGGAAATGAAAGCCGCTGTTGTTAATCGCAGGTCGTATCCTCATCAGTGCCTCCTTTATCGTCGTATCCGCAAGGCCTACTACGTTGAAGGCCGGCATTCCCTTATGAATATCGGTCTCTACAGTTACAAGATATCCTTTCACACCGATCAGACTCGCCGTTTTAATTCTCGTAAGCATTCTCCAACACCCTCCTAAAAAGCATTGCCAATCTGTTCTATGGTCACTTCGATCAC
>JAFTHD010000020.1 GCA_017457585.1 Bacillota bacterium
GTATACTCATTCCGAGACCCTTTGTGTACTGCTGCGATATGATCTGAGGAATCCCCAGTTCATTAAGACCGTTCATCAGGAGCAGCACATTATCAACACACTCCTGCGATTCATTCATTGCAGGCACGAGCTTTTCCTGCATATCTATTGTAAGAGCCATTGTCTCTTCGGGTATTATTCTCATTTCGACCTCCTGTCAACATGCGGTTAAGATTATCATCTCAAGTATAGTCCCCCTTTTATGGACTTGTCAATCAGGTTAGATACTTGATATGACACTCCTTTTAATATACAATTATATACGTAAAAAACTGACTATTTCACACTTATGGGAGAGCAGACAATGGTTGTAATCAATGGGGAAAAAGTCGCAGCGGAAGGAATTAAGCTGACGGATTATCTGGAGCAGGAAGGCCTCGCAGCGGCTCGCATAGCCATAGAGATAAATGAAGAGATTTTGCCGAAGGCAAATTACGAAAAATGCGTCCTCAAAGACGGAGACGTGGTAGAGATAGTAAGATTCGTAGGTGGAGGCTGATTAAATGAAAGATGTATTTAAGCTTGGCGGCAGGGAGTTCAGTTCCAGATTCATTCTCGGTTCTGGCAAGTATTCCATGGAACTGATAAAGGCCGCCGTTGAAAATGCCGGAGCTGAGATAATAACTCTGGCCATAAGGAGAACAAACACAAAGGAAACCGAGAACATTCTCGACTTCATTCCGGAGAATGTAACACTGCTTCCGAACACTTCCGGCGCAAGGACTGCAGATGAAGCGGTCAGGATCGCAAGGCTCAGCCGCGAACTTGGCTGTGGAGATTTCGTAAAGATAGAAATAATGCAGGACAGCAAATACCTGTTGCCGGAAAATTATGAGACCATAAAGGCAACACAGATTCTTGCTGAGGAAGGGTTTGTTGTGCTCCCTTACATGTATCCTGATCTTAACGTTGCGAGGCAGCTCTGGGAAGCGGGCGCCGCAGCCGTAATGCCGTTGGCCTCCCCGATAGGGTCCAACAAAGGGCTTGCAACAAAGGATTTTATCCAGATCCTGATTGATGAGATAGAGCTGCCGATTATCGTTGACGCAGGTATCGGCAGGCCATCTGAGGCTTGCGAAGCGATGGAGATGGGGGCAGCGGCAATAATGTCCAATACTGCGATTGCAACGGCGCGGGATATTCCTGCAATGGCCGGGGCATTCAAGGCTGCAATAGAAGCAGGAAGAAGCGCATACCTTGCAGGTCTTGGAAGAGTTCTTGAGAGAGGCGCCGAGAGTTCGGATCCGCTTACAGGCTTCCTGCGCGATTAGAGGTGAGTTAGCACGTAATGACAGAAGGCAACAAATTTTTTATAGATTCAGACAAACTATCAGAAGCGGCGAAGGAGAGAAAACACAGAATCGAGCGCGACCCGTCATGCAGAACCAGCCACATGGATTATATGGATGATATGGACAGGATTGAATCCGATGTGATGGACAAAGTTCTTAAAGAGATGAAATCCTATGAGCCCGGTTCTTACAGTGAATCGGATGTAATCAGAGCGCTTAATTCCCGTGTTTGCGGGATTCCGGAGTTCAAAGCACTTCTGAGTCCGGCGGCAGCACCTTTTCTTGAGCAGATGGCTGCAAGGGCAAAAGCTGAAACAAGCAGGCACTTTGGCAACACGGTTTATATCTTCACGCCGCTGTACATAGCAAATTACTGCGAGAATTACTGCGTTTACTGCGGATTCAACTGCTACAATGATATCAGCAGAAAGAAGCTGACTTTTAGCGAGATTGAGCAGGAGATGAAGATCATCGCAGATTCAGGAATTGAAGAGATACTCATGCTTACGGGCGAAAGCAGGGCTATGAGCGATGTGGATTACATAGGTGAAGCCTGTAAGTTAGCCAGAAAGTATTTCAGGAATGTCGGGCTTGAAATATATCCGGTGAACGTCGATGAATACAGATATCTCCATCAGTGCGGTGCAGACTACATAACGGTATTTCAGGAGACGTATGATTCAGATCTCTATGAGACGCTTCACCTGCTGGGGCATAAGAGGGTATTCCCTTACAGGTTTGAAGCTCAGGAGCGGGCTTTGATGGGCGGAATGAGAGGCGTAGGATTCTCTGCACTTTTGGGGTTGAGCGACTTCAGAAAGGATGCGCTTGCAACAGCTCTGCACGTGTTCTATCTTCAGAGGAAGTATCCTCATGCGGAGTTCTCACTGTCCTGTCCGAGGCTGAGACCTATCGTCAATAACGACAAAATCAATCCGCTGGATGTTCACGAAAAGGAGCTGTGTCAGATCCTGTGTGCCTACAGGATTTTCCTCCCGTACGTGGGGATTACCGTTTCGTCCCGTGAACAGAAACATTTCAGGGATGGAATTGTGAGAATCGCTGCAACGAAGGTATCTGCAGGCGTTTCTACGGGAATAGGAGATCACGAGAGCAAGTATACCGGAAGCGAACAGGAAGATGCAGGGGATGAGCAGTTTGAAATTGCAGATGGCAGGAGTTTCAAAGAGATGTACGACGATATATCAGAGGAAGGGCTTCAGCCGGTTTTGAACGACTACGTATATGTTTAGGAGAATTTGCATTACAAATAGGCACCTTGCCATGGATCTGCCTGTTCAGATAAGAAGGGCGATTGAATCCGGAGCAGATACTGTCATACTTCGCGAGAAGGATATGGCAGAAGAGGAATATCAGGAACTTGCAGAGTCCGTGGATGAGGTCTGCAAAGAGATGGGCGCGGAGCTTATACTGCATACTTTTAAGGATGCGGCGCAGCGCTTAGGTATCAGAAGAATACACCTTACAATGGGAGATTTTCTGAAGCTGGAGGATCATGAGCGCGAAAGCTTTGAGACTATAGGAGTTTCGACGCACAGCACCGATGAAGCGCTTCTGGCCGAAAGGATGGGAGCATCGTATATAACCGCAAGTCCTATTTTTGAGACCGATTGTAAGCCGGGAGCAAGACCGGCAGGCCTGGGATATCTCAGGGAAGTTGCGGGAGCAGTGAATATACCGGTGTATGCGCTGGGAGGAATAAGCGAGGATAATATGTCAGCTTGCGTGGCGGCCGGAGCATCCGGAGCATGCATGATGTCAGGATATATGAAACAGGAGATGATTAAATGAGCTCAATTACAGTAGTTAAACGCGACATAACAACCATGAGGTGCGACTGCATAGTGAATGTGGCAAACAGTGCGCTTCAGGCAGGCGGCGGCGTGTGCGGCGCGATTTTCAGCAAGGCAGGACACGGGAAACTTCAGGCAGCATGTGATGAAATAGGCGGATGTCCTACCGGAAGCGCAGTTATAACACCGGGTTTTGATCTTTTTGCAAAGTACGTGATTCATGCAGTAGGTCCTGTATGGCATGGGGGTAATGCAGGAGAGCAGGAAGCTTTGTACGAGTGCTACCGCAAATCCCTTGAACTTGCAGCAGATAACGACTGTACTTCAATAGCGTTCCCGCTGATTTCTTCAGGAATATTCGGATATCCCAAGGAGGAAGCGTGGGAGGTGGCTGTTAGGTCATGTGCGGATTTCATAGATCTCTTTGAAGGCTATGATATGGATATTTACTTCGCTGTAATCGATGATATTGCCAAAGCCATGGGTGAAAGAGTCCTCGAAAAGGTTCTTGGCGAAACAGAAGAGGAAGAGTACGAGTCGAACATTATTGAGGCAGAATTTGAAGGAGAGGAAAGCCCCTTCAAAACAGGTGCTCCCGAAGTTGAAAGAGCGATAAGCGAGTGGTTTGAAAGCGAAAGCGACGAGGACCTGGAAGAGGCGCTCGATGTCATATTCCGCAAGTCGGGCGAAGGGCTGAAGGTAATCGTGCCTGTCATTTATGACGATGATGGTGAAGAGATGTACCAGATGATAAGTGGTGAAGACGATGATTACTGGATGGCCTGTTTTACCAACAACGCAGAAAAGGTAAAGGGCGAGAAGTCATCCAGCATTGTAATATCGATGAGAGAAGCCATGGAGAAGTCTTCAGACATAGATAATTGCAGTGGACTTGCAATAAATCCATGGGGAGACGGCATATTTATTCCTGAAGAAGTCGTGGAAGATATGCTCAGCAAGCTGGAGCCAAAGACACAGGATCAGATGGATTTTGAGGCAGGACTTGAGGCATATGCGGACTGCAGATATGATGAGGCAGCCCAGCTTTTTGCGGCGGCAGCAGACTCTGGGAACGTGAACGCACTCGCAAGACTTGGCCTCTGCTACTATCTGGGAAGAGGTGTTGCGGCCGATAAGAAGATTGCCATCGAGATGTGGATTAAGACTGCCATTTTTGGAGATATCTTCGCTACCTATATGCTCGGTGATGCCTACAGGGCAGGCGAGACGGGGGATGACGCTGATTTTTCAAGGACGCTTTATCACAAAGCTTTCCTGGATGCTTGTGAAGCGCCAAATATCTGGACTTTCCCTGAAGCAGCGCTGAGAGCCATCAAGTATAACAGGGGTATGTTCGAGGAAGAGGCCATCGAAAACATCGCTTCCGATATGGTGGATGCATTCAGCGAAAGGATAGATAGGGGAGACAAGACATGCGCGGCAGTCTATGCTGAATCGCTTGAAATTCTCAAGAAGATAAGAGGTTAGGAGGCATAAATGTTAGGAAATTTCACGTATTATAACCCTACGAAACTGTATTTTGGCGAGGACGCCATTTCGGGCATTGGAACAGAGCTGGCTAAATACGGTAAAAAAGTAGTCCTCGTATACGGCAGTGGAAGCATTAAGAAAAACGGAATCTACGATGAAGTCGTTCGTGTGCTTGAGGAAACAGATAAGGCTGTGGCTGAAATTTCGGGCGTAATGTCAAATCCGACAGCAGATAAGCTTCGTGAAGGCGTTGCTATAGCGAGGGAGCATGGCGCGGATCTGCTCCTCGCCGTAGGAGGAGGCTCCGTATGTGACTACACGAAGGCGGTTGCCGTATCCGTAAACTGTGGCGAAGACCCTTGGGAGAAATATTATCTGAAACAGGAACAGCCTGACTGCGATGTAATCCCTGTAGGATGCGTCCTGACAATGGTGGGAACCGGGTCTGAGATGAATGCCGGGGCAGTTATAACGGATCCTGAACACAATTTGAAAATAGGTCACGTCTTTACAGACGAGAGAGTATTCCCGAAGTTCTCCATTCTGAATCCTGCGTACACCCTTTCCGTTCCGAAGTATCAGATGGTTGCCGGTATATATGATATATTCAACCACATATGCGAGCAGTATTTCTCGGGATTCGATGATAATACCAGCGATTATATAGCAGAAGGACTCCTGAGATCCGTTATTAAGGCAGGCAGGGATGCGGCAAAGGATCCGACGAATTATGAAGCCAGATCCAATCTGATGTGGGCAGCTACCTGGGCCCTTAATACACTCATTTCGAGGGGTAAATCGACAGACTGGATGGTGCACATGATAGGACAGTCAGTAGGCGGATTTACTGATGCGACACACGGAATGACGCTTGCAGCCGTATCGATGGCTTATTACAGGCACATTCTTCCTTACGGAGTCCCTAAGTTCCAGAAGTTTGCACGCAATGTGTGGGGCGTTGACCTTTACGGCCTCTCCGATGAGGAAGTGGCGCTTGAAGGCCTTAAGTGTCTTGAAAAATGGATGAAGGAGATCGGCGTAGTAATGCACCTTGAGGAGCTTGGCGTAACAGAAGATATGTTCGAAGGAATCGCTGACGGAACTTTCATTCTGGAGGGCGGATACAAAACTTTGGACAGGGAAGAAGTTATAGAAATACTTAAAGAATCTATGTAACTTGCGCACAACCCGACAAGGATTGTGATATAATACTTTCAGCGCATTTAAGTCTCACAAAAGTTGAATTAGGAGAGGATATAGTAGTTATGAAAGACATGAACGTTTTCAAAGGCAGTGACAATTACGTTGTTACGGAAGAACTGATGAACGCTGTAAACGTAGCGATCGCACTCGAGAAA
>JAFTHD010000270.1 GCA_017457585.1 Bacillota bacterium
ATGGAACGTGCGCCGTCAGACAGACCTATCCCGATGAAGTATGAATCGCTGGAAGGTCCTCTGTCAAAGGCACAGCGCTTCAGCGCGTGGTGCCTGACGGCAATGTCGCAGGACTTTAGTCCGTGGCGACCAACGACGCAGCACTTGTCCTTACGGCTGGCGACCAACGACGCAGCACTTGAACAAAACACTCAAAAACGCAGACATTCTTCTGTCGCCTGCGTTTTTAGTAAGTATGAGTTAAATGAAGTTAGTTCTTTTTTTCCTCAAGTTCAAATGATATCTCCTGAGTCATTCCGTCTCTCACGATAGTATACGTGATCTTGTCTCCCGGCTTCTTTGAAGTGATGATGGAGGAGAGATCCTCGAATGATGAAATCACTTTGCCGTCTACAGCATATACCATGTCTCCCGGCTTAAAGCCTGCAGCCTTTGCATTCTTACCGTTTACTTCGGCGATGTATACACCGCCGGCTTCCTCCGTCTGTCCGCCGCCAAAGAATTCTTCGAGGCCTCCAAAGCCGCCGTCCTGAGAAGCGGTTCCCTCGGAGTAGGCCATTCCCGTGTAAGCCTGACCGCTGACATATCCTTTATCCATGAGCTGCTGAGCAACGGATGCTGCGGTATTGATAGGAATTGCGAAGCCGAGACCCTCTACGCCGGAGCCGGAGGACTTGGCTACGACGAGCCCTATAAGCTGTCCGTCGTCATAAAGAGACCGCCGCCTGAATTTCCCGGATTGATGGAGCTGTCCGTCTGAAGCAGCCTCATCGTCTTACCATCGATGCTAAGCTCTCTGTCCAAAGCGCTGATGATGCCTGAGGTTACCGTGCCGCCAAGCTCTCCGAGAGGGTTGCCTATGGCAACAGCCAGGTCGCCGACATTAATCTGGTCGCTGTTTCCGTATGTTGCTGCAGCAAGTCCTTCCGCATCGATCTTTATTACTGCGACATCGTTGGTAGAGTCTGTGCCGATGAGTTTAGCGGAATACTCCTTCTCGTCGGAAGTTGTTACGGTGATCTTTCTTGCGCCTTCGATAACGTGATTGTTTGTCATGATGTATCCGTCGCTGGATATGATGACGCCGCTTCCTGCACCTTCTGTTACGTACTGCTGCATCCATGAGTCGGAAGCAACGCTCTCTGTACGAATCTCAACTACGCTGTCCTTAGTCTTTGCAGTAATCTGTGCGATGCTCATCTTGCTTTCCGTAGCATCTTCCAGAGTGTACGCTCCGGACGTATTCGTGTCCTGAACTTCAGCTGCCGGAGTTTTGCTTCCGGAGTCCAGCAAAGTGTTCGCAAGAACGCTGCTGCCGCCGCCGAACAGAACAGCAATTACCATCATGCCTGCCAGAAGAAGCGCAAGTGATTTGCGCGTAAGTGTGACAGGCTGGGAAGGTGTTTTTGCCTTCTTCGGCCGCTTGTGTTTCGAAGGCGCATATTCCGGTATTTCCTCGTCTGCCGGGCTGAAGTTGTTGTACACGTTGCCGCTTTCAGGGTTGGCCGATGCAGATGGTCTTCTTCCAAATCCTTCACGCGGATCCCTGAAGGCACCGCCGTTATAAGGGTCGTAGGAAGTTTCTTTCTCCTGCGAGGACTGAAAGCCCTGATTGTATGCAGGCTGTGTGTGCCCGGACTGATTGCCGGCCTGCTCTGCAGGTCTTTCATATACCGATGTGCTTTCAGCCTTGTATTCCGGCTCAGCCTTTTGTTCCGGGACAATCCCGATTGCCTTCGTTTCTTCCTCAGGGGTTGAAGCGTTCTGTCTGCCGATCTGTTCGTTTTCAAAGCTTTGGACGGAATCAAATACCTGAGTCTTCTCAAGATCGATGAAGTCATAAACGTTCTGCTCGTAATCACGGCTGGCTTTCGGAGCATCTGCGGATGAAGATTTCACCTCACCACCTGTATCAGCCGCCGCAGGTGCGCTGTTTTCTGCCGCCGCAGGTGCGGTCTTTGCCGCCGCAGGTGCACTGTTTTCTGCCTCTGACGGTGCGGTCTTTGCCGCATCTTCAGGATCCTTCATTATGAAATTCGGTTCATAGTCCGTTGTGTCTTTCCTGTAATCGCCCATCTTTTTTCTCCTTTCGGATTTGCTACAATAAATATAATAATACATTGTGGTGGTTTGGTGTTGAAATTTTGTAGTTATGGACAGAAAAATGTGATAAAATTATTGGGTTATAGCAGGGGGAGAATTTATCAATGGCAAATGCAATAATCGCAATAGATAAAAGTAAATCGTACAGAGTATATCTGACGGTTACCACCGACATGGTTCAGGAAGCAGCTGAGGTACACGACACCACACCTGTAGCAACAGCAGCGCTCGGAAGGGTTGCCACCGGGGCCGGACTCATGGGTATTATGCTAAAGGATGAAGATAATAAGCTGACCGTGGATTTCAAAGGTGACGGACCCGCAGGGC
>JAFTHD010000271.1 GCA_017457585.1 Bacillota bacterium
AGCTTTCCGAGCAGTCCGTTACAGAAGGCGAACATCTTATCCGTGACCTCGCTCTCGTTCATCACATTTGCCATAAAGATGAACAGAGGGGCCGCAAGCATGGTATAATTTGAGAACATATTTCCTGTGATGACCGAGAATACCTCTCCGAGATCACCGGGTCTTGTTACAAGGATATACGAGATCGAGGCGATCAGCATCGAGAAGGAGATCGGCATCCGGATCACAAAACAGAGCGCCATCATGGCAAATAAGAATAAGATTGCCCAATTCATTCAGCCTCACCTCCTGTCGTGTCGGAATTCTGAGGAGTCGCAAGCTCACTCAGATCCATAGCTACTGCTTTTTTGATATTCAGAGCGGAAAGAACGATCGTCTCAATGATCATAAAGAAAAAGGGTGCGAAGACCAGCTTATACGGCAGCTTCAGCACACCGGTCGTCATCGTACTCTTCAGCATCGCCTGGATACAGGGGATAAAGGCTATCAATAAAAGCACGACGAGCAATACATTGTAAAGGATCAGAAAAATCTTTTTTGTTTTCGGAGAGACCTTGTCATAGACCAGGCTGAATACAACGTGCTGGTCATTTTCGATGGCCTTTCCGACACCGAAGAACATGGTCCACATATACCCCAGAATTGAAATCTCGTAGGTCCAGGTTACCGGGATACGTAAGATGTAACGGGAAATGATGGAGATCATAAAGGTAACGAAGATCACGATGAAAGCAACACTGGTCACGCCGATATCGAGAATATCAAGGATTTTTCTGCCCAGGCTTTTTGTTTCCTCAGACATAGATTTGCCTCTCCTTCTTGTTGGGTAAAAGAGAAGAGCAGCCTGCTCCTCTCAGAGTCTCTATAAAACGGAAGGGCCGAATCGCTCCGACCCTTCCATCTTTTGCATTGTTGTATAAAGATGATCCTTAGTTTGCGGCAGCCTGGATCTTCTCATAGAGATCCATATCCCACTCAGCGGTCTGCTCCGGATGTGATTCGTAGTAAGCCTGAGCATTGGTCTTGAAATCCTCAATGTCGGGATAGGTAATCGTACAGCCGTTCTCCTCGAGGATGGCGATATCGTTATCCTCTTCCTCGATACGGGCATCGTCGTTGACCTGCTTTGCGTATTACATAGCATCGGTAACAGCCTGCTTCTGAGCATCGGTAAGAGAATTCCACTTATCCTTGTTGATCATCGGGATGATGGAGTCTACTACGTGGTTTGTGATCGCTACATAAGGAGCAACCTCGTAGAACTTCGCGCTGACATCGGTCGGAAGCGGATTGTCCTGTCCGTCGATGGCACCGGTCTGAAGCGCGGTATAAAGCTCTGAGAAAGCAAGGGGAGTCGGGTTTGCGCCAAGAGCCTCACCAAGATTTAACCAGGTTTCGGAATTCGGCATTCTGAGAAGCAGTCCGCTCATATCGGCATAGGAATTGATCTCTTTGTTTCTCGTATTGACAACACGGCTCCCAAGATAGAAAGCGCCGAGAGGAACAGCGTTCGTGTTCTCTTCGATCTTCGGGAAGATTTCGTTCTTTCCGATATCACCGTTCAAGGTATTGGTCATATGGTCATAGGAACTCCAGAAATAAGCTGAGCCGACCATGGAGCACCACTCAAGTCCGGACTGGGTAGCCAGTGTCGGGAAAGAGATATAGGCAAGATCCGCCTGCCCGGTTGAAAGAGCGTCAAACTCAGCATCTGCCGAGAACAGAGTTCCGTCCGCGTAGGTCTTACAGGTAACAGAACCGCCCGAAAGCTCTTCGACCTTCTGAGCGAAAGCGTCCATCGCTGTCGTATGGGAGTCGCCGGTAACAGATACCGAGGTAAAGATCAGCTCTGCGGGAGCATCGTTTGCCGCCGCTGCATCCGAGGTATCCGCCGCAGCCTCAGCCGGAGCGGCTTCTTCCGTCGCTGCGCTGTCGGCTGCCGGAGCCGTTGTCGCCGCGGGAGCAGCTCCGCAGCCCGCGAGCATAGCCGCTAACATACTTACGCTTAACAGACTTGCTAAAATTTTCTTTTTCATGTCTTCCTCCTTAAATAATATTATA
>JAFTHD010000021.1 GCA_017457585.1 Bacillota bacterium
CCATCCTTATGGCGCTTATCGGGTCGAGACCTTCCTCTATGCACATGCGAAGGTGATTGTCCAGATGTCCTTCTGCCAGTATGGTCTTAGGCTGTCTGTCATCGGAGCACATGACGCATCTTCTGCTGTTTTCCGGGGTAACGCCCTGGAGCATGGTTTTAAGATTATGACATGCGGAGCCTTCCCGGAGCATGACGTACATTCCCATGGCGATCCTATCCTGCATGTCTTCCACTGTAGCGCATTCGTGATCCGCCCGTATTCCGGCTGAGATATAGGCCGTCAGGTCCTTTCCATAGAGGCCTGGGGAGTGACCGTCTATCAGCTTGCCTTCTTCCTTTGCCAGGAGAATCTTATCCAGGACTTCATCGTCCCATCCTACAACGCCAGGGAAGTTCATGAACTCTCCGAGTCCCAGGATGTTATCCCGCTTGATCGGTTCTTCCATCTCAGGTGCGTTGATGATTGCACCGGCGTTTTCAAAAGGAGTGGAAGGAACGCAGGAAGGGAGCATGTACTTAATGTCCAGCTTCGTGTTCTCCGCGGCCTTCATCATGTAGTTCAGCCCCGGTATTCCGAGCACGTTTACGATTTCGTGAGGGTCTGCGATGATCGTTGTACCACCGTGAGGAACGAGGAGTTTACCCAGTTCTTCAGGACTCAGGTAAGAGGACTCGATGTGAATGTGGCTGTCTATGAAGCCGGGAGCTGCGAATTTGCCGCCTGCATCGATTTCGACTTCGCCTTCATAGCTTCCAACGCCTGCGATTTTGTTATCGCAGATAGCGATGTCGCCCTCGGTTATCTTGCCGCTGAACACGTCCACAACCTTGCAGTTCTTTATGACCTGATCTGCCTTTATCTGGCCGCGTGCAACGGAAATCAGTTTTTTCAGATGTTCTTTTGTCATATGATTCACCTTTACTCTTCAATGAGTTCCAATATCGGATCGTATGTTGTAAGCGCTCTGTAGTCTACAGGACCTGCATCGGTAAGCGCGTAGTCAGGAATCGCCGTAATCGGCAGGAAGAACATGTACATCATCGGGTTAGGAAGGTCGGAACCGAGATACCTTGCGGCTTCGTCGATCTTCTTTTCCTTCTCTGCGACCACTTCAGGCTCCTCATCGCTTACGATGCCGCCCACAGGAAGAGGCAGGAACTCGATGACTTTGCCGTCTTCAACGACAACCTGACCGCCGCCCTGTTCAATCAGGTAGTTTACTGCAAATGACATGTCGCTGGCGTTTGCGCCCATAACCACCAGGTTGTTGTCGTCGGGGGCATTCGTAGACGCCATGGCGCCTTTGCGAAGCTTCCAGCCGGAGCAGAAGGCGAGGGACTTGTTGCCGTTCTTGCCGAATCTCTCGAGCACCGAAACCATAATGGCGTCCTGCTCTGTGTCAGGCTGAACGATGCCGTTTTCCACCTTGAGCTCAACGTCTCTTCTCTTTCTGACGAACGGTCCCTTTACATCCAGGGAAAGAACCTTGGCACGGCCATTCTCAATCGGAACATGGTATGAGAAATCATCCGGCGTAGTCTTTGAGCACTTCAGCTCGCCCTTGAAAATAGGGCTTCTCTCCGGTGCGTTAAGTTCATAGGTCAGCTTATAGTCCTTGGCAACCATGTTGCCGTTTGTCATGACTTCGTCAACCTTGAAGTCGTTTATATCTTCCACGAAAAGGATGTCCGCGATTCTTCCCGGACATATGGAACCGATCAGGTGATCGATTCTGTAGGCTTCAGCGCTGTTTATGGTAGCCATCTGGATTGCCGTAATCGGCTCTACGCCGGCCTGGATTGCCAGTCTTACCAGGTTATCCATGTGACCCTTGCTAAGGATGTCGGTGGCTGTAACATCGTCGGTACAGAAGCTGACTCTTCTGGCAAGGTAAGGATTGACTTCGGTTACGGCTCGCATGTTTTCTGCCAGGAAGTGGGTAACGCAGGACTCACGGATGAGCATGTGCATGCCTTTTCTCATCTTCTCAACAACTTCCACGTGGTCGTAGCTTTCGTGATCCAGCCTTACGCCGCTGCAAAGGTATGCGTTCAGCTTCGTTCCCGTAGCCATCGGTGCGCATCCGAATACAGGCAGGTTGTTCTCAGCAGCAAGTGCGATTGCGCCAAGGGTATCTTCGTCCTCTTCCTGAACGAACTCTGTAACCGTTTCCCACACGCCAAAACATTCAGGCCACTGCTGAACCTGATTGTGCACATCCTTTGTGAAGTTGAAGGATACTGTTGACTGTGGAACTGTGTAAGGTGTCCTGTATGGAGCACCCCAAAAGACTTTGAGAGGACTCTTTTTGACTTCTGCGAAGATCTCCTGAAGTCCGTCAAGATTAGAAACCGATATGTATTCGTCGAGACCTGAAATCATGCTCGTAGTGCCGTGGGGAACTACGGCCTTTGCATAGCTGGTTATGCTCAGCTTGCTGCATTCGCTGTGAATGTGACCGTCTATGAGGCCGGGCACGAGATATCGTCCTTTCGCATCGATGATCTCCGTGTCGGGACCGATGTAGTCCTCAACATCTCCAACTGCCGCGATCATGTCCTTGTAGACTGCCACGTCGGCAGGGTAAATCTCGCTGGTCATTACGTTTACAAGATTCCCGCCGCGGATGACCTTCTGTGCCGGTATTTTGGCGCCGCCTGCACGAATCCGCTCCTTAAGTCCTTCTACTGTTCTTTCCATTACGTCTCCTTTTCTAAAAAACTTCTCTTTGCAAAAGACACAAATAAAAACACACTCCAAAAAGAGAAAAAGCTTCTCTATAGAAGTGTGCAATATTACATTAGATCAGGCTTCACGTCCCAAATTACGAATTTCGATCTATTTTGAGGCAATGCATTCTCTACAAAGAAACTAAGGTGCTCTATCTGCTTGTCTAAAATAGAAATTACTCGGTAAGTATAGCAATTCCCGGAGCAATTATCAATAGCGAAAGGAAGATTATTTGATATTTTTGAAAACGTTTGCGTAAAGGTGTGCGTAAGGATATGTTGTGAAACTTCTTCGTTTATTGTATGGCACATGACCACTATATATGGTATAATGTCTGACAGAGTTACAGAAAATATGAAAATATACAACGAAACGCAGTATATGAGGTGAACAGGCATGGAAGCAAAGTATAAACGCGTGTTGCTCAAGATAAGCGGCGAGGCTTTGGCAGGCGAGGATCGATTTGGGATCAACGAGGATATGCTCAAAAAAGTGGCAGGCCAGGTCAAAGAGATAACCGCCATGGGTGTGCAGGTCGCTATCGTTGTAGGAGGCGGCAACTTCTGGAGAGGCAGAACGGGAAAGAGCATCGACAGGGCTACGGCAGACTACATGGGAATGCTGGCTACGGTCATGAACTCCATGGCTCTGCAGGATGCCTTCGAGAGTGAAGGCCTGCCGACGAGAGTGCAGACGGCAATCGAGATGAGAGAAGTGGCTGAGCCTTACATCAGAAGAAAGGCCATAAGCCATCTTGAAGCGAACAAGGTTGTCATCTTCGGAGCAGGCACGGGAAATCCGTTCTTCTCGACGGACACTACGGCAGCTTTGAGGGCGGCAGAGATCGACGCAGAGGTCATCCTTCTGGC
>JAFTHD010000272.1 GCA_017457585.1 Bacillota bacterium
AAAATCCTCGCCGATGATAAAATCATGGTCCGGCTTCGTGTAATACCTGTCAACTGTGCTCCCTGCCTGCCTTGCTGCCTCCTCATACTCAGAAAAGGCCGGGGCAGGAATGAGCACCTTCCCGGGTCTAAGCCCTGAGCAAATGGCGTATATGATCTCTGCCGCACCGTTTCCTGTAAATACGCATTCTTCCGGCAGTCCGAACCTTCCTGCAATTCCTTTCTTCAGATCAGATGAGAGGGGATCCGGGTAACTTCCAACCTTCAATGCTGCTTCCCTTATCGCCTCCACCACTTCTTCCGGCGGGCCGTAGGGATTGCAGTTTGAAGAAAAATCGATTGCATTTTTATTGCGGTATATATCACCGCCGTGATCTCTTCTGCTCATATATGTCCGTCTTCTCTCTTATACCAAAATCCATATGACCGCACTGATGCCGGCGAATGCTGCCGCAGTGATAAGGGTTCCTGCGTACATCATCTTCCCGGTTCTGTCTATGTCCTCTATACTGATCTCCCGGTCATCATCTCCTATGGCAGGTTTTTCGTAAAGCTGTCCGAAGTAGAAGGCGTTCCCTGCAAGCTGGACACCAAGCGCTCCTGCAACCACCGATTCTGTCTGGGCGGCGTTGGGACTTGCGTGGTTTCTCCTGTCACGACGCCATATGCGAATGCCGTTCCCCGCGTCCAGTCTCATAATCCCTGCTGCAAAGATGAGCATGACTGCGGCAAGCCTTGCCGGTATCCAGTTTGCCACATCGTCCAGCTTTGCAGCAGCCCTGCCAAAATGAATGTACTCTTCGTTTTTATATCCAACCATGGAATCCATGGTGTTGATTGCCTTGTAAAGATACATCAGCGCAGGTCCGCCTATAACCATGTAAAACATGGGTGCCACCACTCCGTCGCTGAAGTTCTCAGCCACCGTCTCGACGGCAGCCTTGATTACCCCCTTTTCATCGAGGGCTTCCGTGTCCCTTCCAACTATCCTGGACACAGCGCTTCTTCCTGCTTCAAGACCTTCCTCACTGAGAGCGTGATATACCTTCATGCTCTCCTGCCTTAAGGACTTTGCTGCCACCATCCTGAAGCACATATAGCTCATCACTGCCACGCCTAAGATCTCGTGTATGCCAAAGGCAAAGATGAGTAGGACCACCGGCACCGCCGTGCTGATGAAGCAGACTACGACTACGAGGAAACGGCCTGCCGCCCTCTCGCCTCTCTCGGTTGCCGGAAACACCGCACGCAACCTCTTTTCAAAAAACGAAATCAGCTTCCCTATGAGGACTACCGGGTGATAGAGCCACCCTGGCTCTCCGAAGATGAAATCGAGAAGGAGCCCTGCGATAAGCGCGATACACGTATACTCAATCATCGTTCATCCTTTTCTCCGCTTCTTTCCTGCATCGTTTTAGGAAGTTCTCCGCAAGTTGCGGGCATCCTCTGTAGTAAAAGTGTGGGAATCCTGCGAGCAGGTTCCCCTCCTGATGTATGCATCGCCAGCTTCTCTTTCCCTTGGGCTTCCTGGCAATGCAGGAGCCGCCGTTTGAAGTCGAATCGTAGTAGTGAAATTCGTGGGCGTGAACCGGCTCAGTTGAATCGTCTGACGTTAAGAATCCCCTCTCTTCGCTCTCGATATTGATGTACCCAAACCTTGTCAGCCTCTCCGTTCTGAAGGCCCTTCCTTCGGTTACGCCTGCCCCCTCCCGGAGCACGCCATCGGAATCCTCAAACTCATGGTGCAGGTATATGAATCCGCCGCACTCCGCCATGCACGGGATGCCGCGCTTTATTGCATCTGCCACAGACTTCCTCATGGAACGGTTTGCAGACAGCTCCCTTCCGTGAAGCTCCGGATACCCACCGTACAGGAGAAGCCCGTCGATTCCATCCGGCAGTTTCTCATCGTGAAGAGGTGAAAACCAGGTGATATCCGCCCCCATGCTCCCGAGAAGTTCTATGTTGTCCTCGTAGATGAAGCAAAAGGCCTCATCCCTTGCAACGGCGATCTTCAGCCCTTCATATGGCCTGATCTTACGGTTTTCTTCCTTCTCACAGCAAGTCCTTTTCGCACAGCAAGGCTCGATATCCTCTGCGCCCGCTGCAATCTCTATGAGTCTGTCCATGTCCACAGTCTCTTCGAGAAGACGGGAGAACGCGTTGATTCTTTCCTTTAAATCTGCGATCTCCTCCGGCATCACAAGTCCCAGGTGTCTGCTCTCAAGGGTCAACGCAGAATCCTCAGGAACATAACCGAGAACAGGAACACCCGTCTCAGCCTCGATTGCTTCTGCCATCACCTGGTACATGCTCTTCTTCGTCCTGTTCAGTAGGACACCCTTGATCCTGCTGTCCTTCCTGAAATGGGCCATGCCGCCTACAACTGCAGCCATGCTAAGGCTCTGCCCTTTGCCGTCGATCACCAGAAGGGCAGGTGTCCCCGTCGTACTTCC
>JAFTHD010000273.1 GCA_017457585.1 Bacillota bacterium
AAAATATCCTTAATTGTCTCTAAGTTGACGTTTCTTGAGTTCATTGCCCTTCCTCTGAAACATGATGTTCATGTATGACGCCAAAAGTATGAGAAGGATTCCCACTACCGTATTCCAAAGTATGGTCTCGTGAAGGAAAATCACCGCGATCACCGGGGCTATGGCAGGCTTCAGGAAGAACGCCAGAGATCCCGTGGAAGCGTCCGATAGCGCTATGGCCTTGAAGTAACTCCAGTATCCTATGCCGGTGACGAATATACCCACGTACAGAACAAGCGGTATGTTGGCGGATATTCCTGCCAGAACCGGCTTGCCGCAAATCAGTATGATGATCAGCAGTACGGCAGAGCCAAGGATGAAGCTGAAGCTGGTCTGCGCCATCAATCCCATCTTCCTTACGCTGACCTTGCCAGCCACCGTGTATCCGCCAAAGGTGATTGCCGCGATGAGCATGTAGCATATCCCTTTGACCGTGTTGCCCTCCTGAATATCCCAGGGTCTTATCATGAAAATGAGTCCCAGGAAGGCGATCAGGAGCACGTATATCTTGTATCTGTTCATCTTCTCATCCGTAAAGAAGTGTGCGAACACCATGGTGAAAAGCGGGTTTATGGATATGAGCACCGACGCCGTAGATGCGTTGGAGTTTCCCACGCCAAGCTGAAAAAACACCATGCTCACAGCTATCCCCAGCGTTCCAACCCCTGCAAGGATAAGGAAATCTACAGGTACAAGCTTAATATGATTCTTTTTTATCTCAAACAGAGCGAAAGGGAGCAGGATGATGCCACCCATGGCGAATCTTATGAAGGTAAGCTGGAAAGGATCCAGGTTATTTCCTGCAACCTTACATGCAGCTTCCATGGTACCGAAGAGAAATGCTGTCAGCACCACGAAAAGATACGCTCGTTTCAATATAACCACTTCTTTCTTCGTTTATTTTCTCTCTTTAGTGTCTTTGTTCTTGTTATTTCTCCTTAGCCGAACTTCAGCCACCCCAAAAAAACGGGCGGTGTTTTCACCGCCGCTGTTCTTCATGCTTCTTAACTACTGATTGATTATCTCACATCCAACGAAGTTTACGCCTATCATCTCTTCCTTCTCTGCACTCAGGCTCACGATGAAATCCAGGTCGTAGTTATCAGATATTCCCTTTAACCGATTGATGAACTCAGGCAGATCTCCGAGAGAAACGTCAGCATGCTTCAGAATACTGTCTATAAAAATCGTTTCAATGTCGTGGTCGGAACTGATGATGCCGTACAGGAATCCGATGTACTCATCAGTATTTGTGATGTGTTCAAAATCATCCATGCACACAACCCTGATGTTCCTGTTTATCTGCGTGTTCAGCCTTGAGTCCTTGTTGATAAATACCAGGCTTCCATTGCACGTCTCTATCATATCGTTGGCAAGCTGAATCATCTGTCCCGTCTTACCGCTGCCTTTATGTCCAATCAATAATTTCACCATATCTCTTGCCCTCCGTTGTGTTCTTCTTTGGTTAGGATAGGATAATTATACACTATATGGTAGGAAGCTTCAACCGTTTTGTGACGCCCTGTTTTAGTCTGAGCTGTCCGCATGCTCCGTCGATTTCACGGCCCAGTTCCCTCCTGACGGTGCACGGAATCCCCCTCTTTTCAAGCTCTGCAGCGATCTCCTCCGCTCTTCGCCTGGTGCTGCCATAAAATCCCGTCTCATGTACGGGATTGAGCGGGAGCAGATTCATGTGACAGAGCATTCCTCTCAGCTTTTCGGAAAGGAGATTCACGTCTTCCTCTCCGTCGTTCTCACCCTTTATGAGCGCGTACTCGAAGGTCACCCGTCTCCCCGTCTTCTCAGCGTGAGACTTTGCAGCGGCGAGAAGGGAATCAAGGGGATACGCTTTGTTTACGGGCATCAGCTCCGACCTTCCCTCGTCGGTCATCCTGTGAAGGGATATGGCAAGGTTCACCTGCGGAAACTCCTCTCCAAATCGTTCTATGAAAGGTACGAGACCGCTGGTTGAAACGGTGATGTTCCTGTAGCTGAGATTTCTTCCTGCAGGCTCGTGAATGATGCGGAGAAACTTCGCCAGTTCATCGTAGTTGTCAAAAGGCTCTCCCGTTCCCATCACCACGATGTGGTTGATAGTTTCTCCCGTTTCTCTCTCTGCCATCAAAATCTGACAGAGCATTTCCCCTGCGGTGAGATTTCTGACGAGGCCGTCAAGTCCGGAGGCGCAGAAGGTGCACCCCATCCTGCATCCCACCTGAGAAGATATGCACATGGAGTTGCCGTAGGAGTACTTCATAAAAACGCCTTCTACGGCATTTTCGTCACCTAAAAGGAACAGGTACTTTCTCGTTCCGTCTGTTGCCCTCTGAACCTGGCCGATGCGCATGCTGCCTATGCATGCCTTCTCTTCAAGTTTTTCACGAAAAGAAAGGGGCAGATTTGTCATTTCGCAAAAGTCAGATGCACCCTTCCATATCCAGCTATAAACCTGTTTGCCGCGGAAGGGTTTTTCACCCAGTCCCGCGGCAAATTCCTTTAGTTCTTCAATTGTCATTCCCAGAAGATCAGTCTTTTTCATCAAGCCATCCCCCAGCCCGGGTGCGTTCTCGTCAGGTACTCTTCGAGGGTAATCCAGTCGTTTACCGGATTCTCCGCAATCCCCGGATAAAAGTGTTCAACGTACTCATCGATCATCTTCCTCGGAAGCTTTGTGAGCCTGCCTCTGCCTTCGTCGTTAAGACCGCCTTCGGTGATGATCTTCTCACCGTATCCCTCAAGCAGGTTTATCACATCGGAGGGATCCATACCCATCCTGATGCTCATATGCTCAATGGTTCTTCCGCCTACGATGTACATGTCCATAACGGCCTTGTGGTCGCCAATAGGATACTGGCTGAGCCTTTTGAGATTTTCCAAGGAAGTGCTCATGATACTCTCTCCACTCCGAGTCCCGTCTTATGTCCGTTGATATCGGAAGTATCGAGACCTTCCTTGCTCTCAATCGCTACAGCGAGGGTCTCGCTCATGATGTAGTCCTTATGCTGCTCGATGGCTGCCGCAACAACATCGTCTGCCTCTACGAAGATCCTGATGTTGTCCATCATCTCGTAGTCATTCTGCTTTCTCATCTGCTGCACCTTGGAGATGATCTCCCTTGCAAGGCCTTCTGCCTCAAGTTCCGGTGTGATGGTGGTATCAAGAATTGTGAAGATGTTGTTCTCCATAGCTACGGCGAAGCCTTCCTTTGCAGAAATCTTAACATCAACCATATCCTCTGTTATGTCAACCTGCTCTCCGTTGATCTCAAGAGCAATCTTACCGTCCTTTTCGAGGGCTGCAACTGTCTCAGCCGGGTTAAGAGCGGACAGCGCCTGTCCAAAGGCCTTGATGTTCTTACCGAGAACAGGTCCTGCAACTCTGAAGTTCGGCTTCATGGAGTAGTTCATGTACTCTTCCAGGTTCTCTGCGAATCTTACCGTCTTGATGTTCAGTTCATCCTTGATGAGCGGCACCAGATCTCCTATGAGCGCCTCGTACTTACCGTCAACGAGAACCTCTCCCAGCGGCTGACGAACCTTGA
>JAFTHD010000274.1 GCA_017457585.1 Bacillota bacterium
AGCGTAAGAGCCTCGGTCTGGTCGTGCGTGACATACATCATGGTTGCCTGCAGGCGCTTGTGCAGCAGCAGGATCTCACGTCTTGTCGCGCCTCTGAGCTTGGCGTCCAGGTTGGAGAGCGGCTCGTCGAAGAGGAAGACCTTGGGGTTACGAACGATGGAACGACCCATCGCCACACGCTGTCTCTGACCACCGGAAAGCTGTGCCGGTTTCTTGTTCAGCTGGCTGGTGAGTCCGAGGATCTCAGCAGCCGCCAGAACCTTCTTGTGGATAACATTCGGATTCTCTTTGCGCAGTGTCAGAGAGAATGCCATGTTCTCGTAAATTGTCATGTGGCCGTACAGGGCATAGCTCTGGAATACCATTGCCATATCTCTGTCCTTGGCCGGTGCTGCTGTGATGTCTTTGCCGTCCAGTATGAGTTTACCGTTGGAGATATCTTCAAGGCCTGCCACCATACGAAGGGTCGTGGACTTTCCACAGCCGGAGGGACCGACCAGAACGATCAGTTCTCCGTCTTTCACGTCCAGATTGAAGTCAAAGACTGCCTGAACGTTATTATCATATATCTTATCGATATGCTGTAAGTTCAACGTTGCCATGTCTTTTCTCCTTACTTAATTCTGGACACCGATTGCTTTCATATGCTCGCTCAGTTCTGCGCACTTCTTATAGTTGATCGCCGCAGCCGCGAGAAGGCATACTGCAGAGATAATAAGATAGATGCAGACTCTCATGAACTGGCCGCTGTGCATGACCAGCACTTCCGCGTTATTCACCATGATCTTTGCGTTATGAGCGCGCATGGGAATAATGAAAATTCTTGCGATCTGAAGAGCTCCTACTACCGCCAGCACATAAGAATACTTCTTGTCGTAATTCTTTACCGATTCCGAGGAAAGGAATACCGCCAGCATGAAGATCAGGTTATACACAATTGAGATACCGATCAAAATATTGTAGTAGTAAGTTCCCACGTCTGATTTGTAAATACTCACAAAATAGAAGACGTTGAACAGGATCGCGAGATAGCAAAGGTTTGCGGACTGGGAATTCTTTATAAAACGCATCCGGTCGCGTTTAATAAAGTTATCATCGTTCATATTCACGCCTGCACCCCCTTTTCTCCGCGAAGAAGCTGCTGCTCTTCTTTCATGAGTCTTGCTTTCCAAACTGCATTCGCTACCAGCAGTGCGGCCACAATGATCAGCAGCGCAAAGACAAAGTAATGCAGATCGAACCAGAAAGTAGACTCCGTATAAAGCGTGCCCCACATCTCCGCGTGTTCTTTGAGCGCGGCAAAATCCACCTGAAGGAACTGTCCCTTGAAGATTTCAATATAGGTGTGTCCGAAAATGGAGATTGCAACGCTTGCTGCTGCAAAGAGTCCTGTCGCGACATAGTTGCCGATATAGTATTTTCTGCGCACATGCGTATTAGTGACAAACAGGAATACGGCCAGCAGAATCAGCCCGATGCTGTACTTGAGGAAGATCCGGTTGAACTCCTGCATGTTGTAATACACAACAGAACCGGGAACATCCGTCTGAAATACATCGTTGGGATTACGCATCGTGTCGTATAACGCGTCATACAGGTCGGTCATAATACCAAGTGCATAGAGGAATACCATCGCACTCACGATGATAGCTGCCAGACAAAGGATCTTTTGCACTGTCAACTGTTTTTTATACATGATGACCTCCACCATTTGTAAGTTACTGTTTCAGCCGGCCGGACGCCTGTGCGCCCGGCGCGGCTAATTTCAGGATTTAGGCTCGCGGTGCGAGCCGCTGCGCCGCATGCGGGATGCCTGCATAAGCAGCATCTTCTTTACCGCACGCGTATGCATCATGTTAAGATCCGTTTTGTTCAGGTTCCGATCACTTGGAGCTCTGATAGTAAGAAAGGTCGTTCTGCCAAGCGGATTCCTTGATTGCCAGATACTGCTTGCCGCTCCAGTTGCCGGAAACGAATGCAGCTGCGCCTTCCGCGTCGTTAACGGAAGAATCAAGAGCGCCGTAGCCGTTCACGATCATGTTGACCAGAACGTTGTCGCCGTCCTTCTGCTGGCTGAACTTCTCAGTCAGTTCTGTGTATCCGCTCAGAGTGTTGTTGTCAACCGTACTTGTAGGAAGAACGGTAGGAACGGATGTGTACCACTGGTTCTCCGCAACTTCCAGAGCAGGGTGCTTGATAACGCCGAGAGCGATGGCCTTGGAGATGTGGCCTGCGCCTTCCTGTCCGATGTCAGTTGTGCACTGATACTCGAATGCCTGGTTCTTTACGAAGGAAAGAGTGGAGCCGAGATAGTAACGGGCATAGTTGGTGTAGTTGCCGTCTGCCTTCTCCCAGAGCTCTGCCTTGGTGGCGTCAGCGATGACGGGCATCTGCTTGCCGTTGAAATCGAATGTCTCGCCTGCCTTGATGAATGCGTCGGGACCATAGCTGAGGAGGATCATGCCCTTATCCGTGTATGCGAAGTCGATCAGAGCCAGTGCTGCGTTGAGCTTATCCTGATCGCTGCCTACGCCCTTGACGGAGATTCCCCAACCGTCTGTCTTGACAGAACGCCAGGACTCTGTGAATCTCATGTACTTTTCGGAACCGTCATTCCATTTTGCAACAGGAACCATAACTGCCATGTACTTCTCGCCGGAAGCATTGTCAAGTGCAGTTTCGTTGTAAGCTGTCTGTGTCTGGTTGTAGTCGTAGTGCATGAAGCCGCTGTCGTCGGAGAGGTATTTTTCGGTGTTAACATCTTCTTCGTTTACAAATGCGCTGGAGATGAGACCTTCTGTTACCATGTCATGCATCTTTGCAAGTGCGTCATAGACTGCAACTTCTTCACGAGCGTCGTGGAGTTCGCCGTCTGTACCTACATAGAGGTAATCAAGTCTGGATTCCATACCGCGGATACCGAAGAGAGTACCTGCGAAACGGAACATATCAACACGTCTCTGGTTGTTGGAATCTTCACGTGTGTGGAGACCCTGAAC
>JAFTHD010000275.1 GCA_017457585.1 Bacillota bacterium
CCGACAATCCTGACGTCATCTATGCAGACATCAATTTCGACAAGGGTCAGTACGACTACTACTTCCTCAAGGAAGAGCCCTGGTCACTCACGATGCTCCCCAAGATCGGCATGGCTCTCACAATGGAGAACGTAGAGAACGTTAAGGACATCATCGAGGAGTGCCTTACGAACCCGAAGTTCAAGGAGACCCGCGAGCAGGCAAGAGACGAGATCTGGCAGCACAGGGGCGAAGGCGCTGTCCGCGTAGCCGACTATCTCTGCAATAAGCTCAAGGAGCTTGAGGAGAAGGAAGCAGCTGAGATCAAGGCAGCCGAGAAGAAGTCTTCCAAGAAGGCTAAGGTTAAGAAGGCTGAAGCAAAGGCCTGAGATAACGGTTCGATAATGGAAGATAACAATGTTAAAGTAACCGGAAAGCAGAGGGTGACAGGCATCATCCTCTGCATTCTCATCTTTGCGGCAGTAGGTGTGATCTCATATTTCATATGCAAGCCGATGCTCGAAATGAGCAAGGACCCGGCAGCTTTCAGCGCGTATATCGACGAGCAGGGAGTAAAAGGCTACCTGATGCTCATGGCTTCAATGTTCCTGCAGGTCGTCGCGGCGGTAATCCCGGGAGGACCTTTCGAGATCGCCGCAGGCTATGCTTTCGGCATCTGGAAGGGTGCGCTTGTTGCCGATGTCGCAATGACATTGGGAAGTCTTTTCGTATTCCTGATGGTAAGAAGATTCGGCGTTAAGTTCGCCTGCCTTTTCATCTCGAAAAAGAAACTTGATTCGGTCAAGTTCTTCCACCACTCATCTAGAAGGGACCTTCTGGCGTTCATCTTCTTCCTGATACCCGGTACCCCGAAGGACATCTTCACCTACGTCATGGGCTTTACCGACATGAAGATCCCCGTCTGGATCTTCATCACCTTCGTAGGAAGATTCCCCGCGATCCTGCTGTCCGCGATGAGCGGCAATGCGATCGGAGAGAAGAACTACACGACGTTCATAATAATGATCATCCTCATAATCGTTGTCTGCATCGCAGGCAGTATCTTCTACACCCTCTGGAAGAAGAAGCACGATGCCAAAGAGGCCGCTGAAGCAGCCGCCGTTACCGGTTCCGCCGGCGGTGCGATAGAGGGTGCTGAAGCCGTGAAGGCTGAAACAGGGGATAAGTCCTCTGAATCCGTTACTGATACCTGAGGCAACGCGGAATGATAAATGATATCCTATAGTTGTTAGGGAGGTGCTTTATGGACGCAAAGACATCAAAGATCATCAGCATAGGAAGATCGTTTGGCGCAGGCGGAAAGACCATCGGAAAACTGGTCGCAGACAGCCTTAACATTCCCTATTACGATTCGGAGCTCCTTAAAGAGACTGCTAAGAACAGTGGTCTTTCCGAGAAATATCTTGAAAGCGTTGACGAAAAAGACATCACCGATGCGGCACTCTATATGTCGGTCGGCTTCATGACACCTTCATACACATCGATCCGTCAGATAGCGGCTAATGCCCAGAGCGAAGTCATCGAAAAGATCGCATCTGAAGGTCCCTGCGTCATCGTCGGACGCCGCGCGAATGAGATCCTGAAAGACAGGAAAAACGTTGTCAGCATTTTTGTTACAGCATCAGTTGAATACAGGACAAAGAGGATAATGGAACGTGAAGGCATAGACGAAAAGGCTGCGCGGAAAAAAGTCCTCAGAGTCGATAAGGAAAGAGCCGCTTACTATAACCAGTTCGGCGGCGACAACTGGGGATACGCTTCAACTTACGATCTCTGCATAAATACCGAGACCTTCGGTGATGAGAAGGCTGCA
>JAFTHD010000276.1 GCA_017457585.1 Bacillota bacterium
AGCGTAACCAGACAGCTTACATGTCTCAAAGAAGGTAGCACGTACTGGGTCAGAGTCCGGGCTTACAATACGTCGGGATCATCCACAGTATACGGAGCATGGAGCGGATCCAAGAGCATCGTAGCCCATGCTCACGAATTTGAATCAAGGACGGTAAAGGAGGCATCCTGCGGGATCGCCGGTACTCTTCGCTATTCCTGCAAAGGATGCGGATATTCATACGAAATCAGACTTTCGCCGCTAAAACATGAATACAGGAGCAAGGTGACTGCCAAGCCGTCCTGCAAGGATAAAGGCGTTACGACGTTTACATGCATACGCTGCGGAGACAGCTATGTTGAGCAGATTCCGAAGATAAGTGAGCATAAGCCTATGAAAAAGGGCAGCGCTACGGTATGCAAGGTTTGCGGCAAAACTTTATCAAAAGGGAAAAAGGCAGCATCCAAGGATAAGTCCAAGGCCAATAAGAATAAGTCCAAGAAGTCTGAAGCGTCAAAGTCCAAGTCAAAATCAAAATCCGCAGGAAAATCAAAGAAAAAGAAACAGGAAGATAAACAGAAGCAGGTAAAAAAGAAGCAGACGAAATCTTCCGAGACGAAACCTGCACAGAACAAGCCGGTTCAGACGAAGGCTCAGGCGAAGACTACACAGAATGATTCCGCTCAGGCAAAGCCTTCTCAGAGGAAGGCTCAGGCGAAATCCGGTAAGAAGACTGAAACCGGAACGAAAACGAAATCCGGGGAAAAATCAAAGAAACTCACACGGGAAGAAAGGACAAAGCTTGCGAGAGATGCAGCCGTCAGCTGGGCGATAACGATCGCAAATGACAACAGTTTTCATTACGGCAGGAGCAGTTGGGCTCACCACCACGGCTGTTATTTCTGTGGAACAAATCAGAGGCCGAATAGTCCTAAAAGGCGCGCCGGAGCATCGGTGGCGGCATGCGCCAAGACGTACTGCTGCAATCCGTTTCTTACGGCAGCCTATAGACATGGAGCAGGTGCCAAAGAAGTGGACTGCAGGTTTGCGAGTAAGAGGATAAACCTTGCAAATGACAGCAACAGGGCGCTCAACAACAAGAAGGCATTCTCAAAGATTTCAAAGCCGAAGAACGTCAAATCGCTGAAGAAAGGTGATATCTTACTGACGCCTACCCATGCGATGCTCTATGCCGGAGATGGCAAGGTGGTTCACGCTGCACATCACGACAACGGAAAGCAGGGAAGCTACTGGAACAGCTCCATTACATACGGCAAAATAGACAAGAATCAGTGGAAAAGAGTTTCAAAAATATACAGGTACAAAGGAACCGGTAAATTCTGAGGGGAGAACAACATGAATCAGGCCGGAGGACATCGAAAGGAGGGGCTTCAGATGGAAGATAAAGGACGTTTTATCAGATACAGTGAGTGTCAGTATTTTCCTTGCCACAGCGGGTTAGAAGAGGAGGACTTCAATTGTAAATTCTGCTACTGTCCACTATACACGCTCGGGGATGAATGTGGCGGAAATGCGGGCTGGATCGATGCGGGAGGACAGCTTATAAAGGACTGTTCGGCGTGTATTTTGCCTCATAAACCTGATGCCGCTAATTACATCGATTCCAAGTTCAGCATCCTTGCACAGCTTGCCGCAGATCATCACAAAAAATAAACCGTAGATTCCCACCGTAAGTTTCACAGTGGAATTTACGGCAGCATTCAAAAATAATCAAGTTAAAATCAGACAGTCGCGTCTGATTTTAATTGTAATAGAGACTGTGCAATGATATAATCAACATATATGCGAAAAAATAGGAGGTCTTAATTCAATGAAGGGCTATAAAAACGAAAACATCAGAAACATTGCGCTGTTAGGACACGGTGGCGCAGGCAAGACTACTTTCCTTGAAGCTGGTCTGCTGGCTACTAAGGTTATCAGCAGACTTGGTAAAGTAGAAGACGGTAATACTGTATCAGACTACGATAAGATGGAAATCGAGAAGGGATATTCCATCGGAACTTCCATCGTTCCTGTTGAGTACAACAAGGTAAAGCTGAACTTCGTAGATACACCGGGATTCTTCGACTTCGTCGGCGAAGTAAATTCAGCGCTTAGAGCTGTTGAAGCTGCAGCCATTCTCGTTGACGCTTCATCCGGTATTCAGGTTGGTACGGAGAAGGCGTGGAATTCCTGCAAGCAGTTCTCAGTTCCGAGATTTTTCCTCATCAACAAGATTGACAAAGAAAACGTAAACGTTGATGAAGTAATCGAATCACTCAAGGATAAGTTCGGAACATCCGTTGTTACTCTCGATGATACAGATGCTCTTACAGAAGCCATCGCAGAGACAGATGAAGAACTCATGGAGAAGTACTTCGAAGGAGAAGAGTTCACACCGGAAGAGTTCAACAGCGGTCTTTCAAAGGGTATAGCAGCAGGAGAAATTGCACCTGTACTGGTTGTTTCAGCGATCACAGGCGAAGGAATAGAAGACGCACTTCAGAAGTTTATCGACCTTACACCGAAGCCGGCATCAGTTGAATCTTACGAAGCTAAGAACGGCGTTGATGAGGATATCGAGATTACAGTTGACCCTGCAGGCCCTGTAGCAGCACTTATCTTCAAGACGATTGCGGATCCGTTCCTCGGTAAGATTTCACTTGCAAAGGTAATCTCAGGTACGCTCAAGGCTGGTCAGGAAGTTTACAACTCAAGATCAGAAAAAGCAGAGAAGCTGGGATCCATGTTCTTCCTCAGAGGTAAGAATCAGGAAGATGCACCGGAAGCAGTTGCAGGCGATATCGTAGCCCTGGGTAAGCTCCAGTTTACGAACACCGGAGATACTCTCAGCACTAAGGATAATATCATTACACTTCCTGGAATCGAATTCCCATCACCATCACTCTTTAAGGCTGTAGCACCGGCCAAGACCGGTGATGATGAGAAGATGGGTTCAGGTTTCAAGAAGCTTATGGAAGAAGACCCTTCATTCGTACTCCAGAACAATACAGAAACTCACCAGACTCTCTTAGGAGGACAGGGTGAAATTCAGCTGGGAATCATCACTTCCAAGTTAAAGGATAAATTCGGCGTTGATGTTGTAGAAGTTCCTCAGAAGATTGCTTACAGAGAGACTATCAAGGGTACATCAGACGTTCAGGGTAAGCACAAGAAGCAGTCAGGTGGAGCAGGACAGTACGGTGACGTATGGATCAAGTTCTCACCTTCACAGGAAGAGTTCGAGTTCGGCGAAGAGATCTTCGGCGGATCAGTGCCAAGAAACTACTGGCCGGCAGTTGAAAAGGGTCTCAGAGAATGTATGGAAAAGGGACCTCTCGCAGGTTGCAAGGTTGTAAACGTTAAGGCTATCCTCTACGATGGTTCATACCATGACGTTGACTCCAACGAAATGGCATTCAAGATTGCCGCTTCACTGGCATTCAAGAAGGGTATCCCTGAAGCTAAGCCATGTCTCCTGGAGCCGGTAATGAAGTTAGAGATTACAGTTCCTGACGACTACATGGGCGATGTAATGGGCGACATGAACAAGAGAAGAGGTAAGATCCTCGGTATGGAGCCACAGGCAGGCGGCGGACAGAAGCTTATGGCAGAGGCTCCACAGGCAGAGCTCTTCGACTATGCGATCGTTCTCAGGTCCATGACGCAGGCAAGAGGAAGCTTCATAATGGACTTCGAAAGATATGAAGAAGTTCCTGGTCAGATTGCACAGAAGATCATCGCTGATTACCAGGCTTCACTTGAGAAGTAAGAACAATAATAATGCGGGGCTGCTTTCATAGCAGCCCTATATTTTAAGGAGCGTTATGGCAAAAAAGACAGGAAAAACAGTATTCGTATGTCAGGAATGCGGCAACGAAAGCCCTAAGTGGATGGGACGGTGCATATGCGGTGCATGGAATTCTCTTGTAGAGGAAAAG
>JAFTHD010000277.1 GCA_017457585.1 Bacillota bacterium
TTACATTCATCGCGACTGCCTCCCTACTGTGAAAAAAGTTCAGCAACTGTGAAAAACTTAGACGAAGTTTTTCAAGCTACTGAACTCATTATCTCAAAGTATGACTATGACTGCCATGCACGGGTGGTTTACCGCTTACGAAATTTCAATGTGCACAGCGGTTATATCTTTTTTATGAAAAGGCCTCGCAATCGTGCGAGGCCTTAAATATATACGTGTTTTGTGCACAGCCTATACCTGCTGCGCATCAACGATCTATTCGATTAATACTCCGTTTCAAGAACTCCATATCCGCCATCGTCTCTCTTGTAAACTACGTTTACAGAGTCGCTTTCGATGTTGAGGAATACGTAGAAGCTGTGCGCCAGAAGCTCCATCTGCACGATGGCCTCATCCACGCTCATAGGGATGAGCTCGAACTTCTTTTTCTTTACAATCCTGATCTCATCCTGTTCTTCCTCAACCTCAGGAAGCTCAGCGAAGGACAGATCTTTCTGTCCCTTGTACTTCTGCTGAAGCTTTGACTTGAACTTGGACATCTGCTTTGAAAGCTTCTCGATGGATCTGTCAACGCAATCGTACGGATCCTGTGCCTTCACCTCGGATCGGAAAATCGTGCCCTTTGCATTAATTGTTGCCTCTAACTTGTAGTCGCTCTTCTCCCTGATAACCATAACGTTTCCCGTAATTTCATCGGAGAAGTACTTGTCAAGCTTGCGGAACTTCTTCTCAATCGTCTCCTTCAGCTTTTCACTTGGAGTATAGTTCTTGCCGGTAATTATTGTCTTCATTTGATTACCTCCTTTTATGAGCTTTTCCACATTATACCATATTGCCAAGTCATTATCAACAGCATATATGGCTTTAGATTGTATACATATATTAGGAGCGGTAACAAAGGCGAAACGCCAATGTTTCATATTTGAACCAAATTTTATCTATACAGTGAAGAGACGGGCGCTTTGCTTAGGTATAGTAATAGATAAAGAAAGAAAATGAACACTTTTGAAACGCGCGAAAGGAGGCATATTCAATTATGAAGCCAATTATCGGAATTACAATGGGAGATCCGGCAGGATGCGGACCTGAAATTACCATCAAAGCACTCCATGACCAGGAAGTCTATGAAAGGTGCAACCCAATCGTGGTAGGGGACACGAAGGTTCTCAGCGATTCTGTAAGAATCCTCGAAAGCACAGGATACCTTAAGCCGGGCGAAGTTACGATCAATGCGGTATCGAAGGTAGAGGACGCGAAGTTCGAATATGGAACAGTTGATGTATATCACCTGGATCTCATAGATATGGACAAGTTTGAATATGGCAAACTCTCAGCAATGTGCGGAGAAGCGGCATTCCAGTGCGTCGTTAAGGTAATAGACCTGGCAATGAAGGGTGAAGTTGACGCCACTGTTACTAACGCACTCAACAAAGAAGCGATTAACATGGCAGGACATCACTATTCAGGTCATACGGAAATCTATGCTGAATATACGGGAACTAAGAAGTACGCGATGATGCTTGCGCACGAGGATCTCAGAGTTGTTCATGTTTCAACTCACGTTTCACTGAGGGAAGCATGCGACAGAGTTAAGAAGGACAGAGTTCTCGACTGCATCAGACTATCAGACGAAGTCTGCAAAGACCTGGGCATTGCAGAGCCGAGAATAGCGGTTGCAGGTCTTAATCCGCACTCCGGAGAAGACGGAATGTTCGGTACAGAAGAAATTGAAGAGATTACACCGGCAATCGAAGCGGCAAGAGCCGAAGGGATGAATGTTGACGGACCTGTTCCGCCGGATTCACTCTTCTCCAAAGCAAGAGGCGGCTGGTACGATATCTGCGTCGTAATGTATCACGATCAGGGGCATATTCCGCTCAAGGTTGTTGGATTCGTTTACGATAGGGAAGCAAAGAAATGGGATGCAGTTGCAGGGATCAACGTAACGCTGGGTCTGCCGATCATCAGAGTAAGCGTTGACCACGGTACAGCATTCGGGCACGCCGGAAGCGGTACACAGAACGAACTGAGCCTTGTCAATTCCATTGACAACGCAATAATGATGGCTGCAAGCAGAATAGAAAAACAGGGGAAATAAGATGATTAAACTGGCGGTAATAGCCGATGATTTCACGGGGGCACTCGATACAGGTATCAAATTCGGGCAGAGCGGCGCGAGAACGCGCATGTTCATAGGAACCGGAATAGACTTCGATAAGCTGTCGGAGGACTGCGAAGTCATCATAGTTGATACCGAGACCAGGCATCTGTCCCCACAGAGGAGTTATGAGATTATTTACAACCTGGTCAGACACTGTTCACAAAACGGCGTCAGGAGATTTTATAAGAAGACAGATTCCGCGCTGAGAGGATGTGTAGGCACGGAGCTCGCAGCGATGAGCGACGCGCTCGAAAGACCGGTGCACTTCGCACCGGCACTGCCTGCGGAGAACAGGTATACGAAGGACGGTATTCAGTATATAAACGGGGTGCCGGTTTCAAAGAGCGTGTTCGGAAAGGATCCTTTCGAGCCTGTGACCGAGGATCGGGTTTCGGACATCTTAAGAATACAGGCAGAAATCGATGTAATATCAGTTCCTTCAGGCAGCAAAGCAGAAGAATCTTTGGACAGGGGAGTGTACGTATATGATGCCGCCTCCGAAGAGGACCTGAGGCAAATAGGCGGAGATGTCAAAGAGGCGGAAGGCCTGGTGGCAACGGCAGGGTGCGCAGGCTTTGCACAGATTGTAAGGGAACTGGTATTTGAAGAAAGGGGAAAGGGTGTTGAAATTCCAAGGACAGATGGGCTATTCGTCGTTTGCGGAACACTCAATGCCAAAACGCTCGATCAGCTCGCGTACGCGGAGGAGCATGGGTTCAGCCGCATCGTTCTTTCTCCTAAGCAGAAGCTGATGCCGGGATATCTGAGCACACAGGAAGGCAGAGCTTTTCTTGATCAGTTAAAGGAAAAGTGTTCGGAAGGCGCACCGGTCATTGTGGATGTTGATCCGATAAATGATCCTGATGACCCGGCAGAGATGGCACGGGAGAACGGAATCGATGAGGAATCCCTGAGGATGAGCATAGCCGACAGGCTCGGCAAGATAACGGAGCTTTGGCTGGGATTCGGATATGACTACACCCTCATCCTTTCGGGAGGAGATACGGCTTACGGATTTCTGAACAGACTGGGGATAAGAGAAGTCGTTCCCGTTGGAGAAGTGCTGCAGGGTGCGGTAATGTTCCAGATTGAAGTCAGAGGAAGAACCCTGAACGTGGTCTCAAAGAGCGGCGGGTTCGGCAGCGAGGATTTCTTTGTCAGAGCGGCTGAGATCCTCATAAAATAAACAATAAGGATGAGATGCGATCTATGGATATTGGCAGCCGGTAGAGATAGTTGAGAAGATAGGAGCGTAAATATCATGAAAAAGAATTACGATGATCTGTCCTGGATGAATGAAAACGTATGGGACAAATACGGAAAAGATGATGAACAGGGTGCAGCAGGGCAGCTTAACGAAGTAAACGTACTTCAGGCAGTTTCACTGATCAAGAAGGGCAAAATTTATGACCTTGAAACGGACAGGTTCAAGGGAATGGACATCTGGGACGGACATGCAGGATTCGAAATCATGTCATATGCAAGCCCGGAAAGGGAGAAGTTAAAGGATACCGATGCTGCTAAAACCGTCAACTGGTACCAGAAGGGGAATTGGATGGATGAAGAATGGAATGCACCGGAGATTCACATGGGATGCAACACCGAAGTTCTCATCGCGCCGATGCACGTGGGGACTCATATCGATGCTCTCTGCCACTGGACGACAGGAGATGACAACCACTGGTACAACGGATTCAATGCACAGGAACACTCTTCAAACTTTGGCCCTTTCAAATGCGATATTTCCAAGATGCCACCTGTAGTTACGAGAGGCGTGCTCCTGGATCTTGCAGCATACAAAGGCGTGGAGCATCTCTATAACCACATCATAACAGCGGAGGATATTGAAGGCTGCATCAAAGCGCAGGGAACCGAAATAAGACCGGGAGATGCTGTTTTCCTGAGGACCGGTGAGAGCTGGCCGCAGCCGAGGAACGGATCAACAGGCGTTGGAATCACTGCGGCAAGATACCTTGTTGAAGAATTGGGCGCCGTTATGATCGGCGATGATATGAGCAGCATAGACGGATTTAATGAAGATGGTACATCATCCGTTGCCAACCATCCGCAGCCGGTACATCATTATCTCCTTATTCAGAGAGGTGTACATATCGTTGAATACCTGCAGCTTGACGAGCTGGCAGCAGACAAAGTTTACGAGTTCTGTCTCGTATGCAGCCCGTCAAAAGTTAAGTTTGCTACGGGAATGTTCTTCAGACCGATAGCAATCATATAAGAAGCTGCGGCAGGCAGGAGAATGAAATGACAGAGAAGATCAGAATATTGGCGGTGTTGCCTTATGAAGGTCTTAAAGAACAGCTCCTTGATGTAGCAGCCGCCGAAGACAGGGTTGAGCTGAACATCATCGTAACCAGTCTTGATGACGCTGTGAGGGACAGTAAGCGTGCCCTCGCAAGACAACATTACGACGCACTTATTTCGAGAGGCGGCACTGCCGAGCGGCTCAGAAAAGAGCTGAAAGACATCGAAATCGTGGATATACAGGTAGACTTTTCGGATGTGTTCCGTGCGGTAATCATGGCGAGGAACTACACGGAAAAGTTTGCCATCCAGAGCTATCCGGCAATAGCGGAAGGAGCAATGAGGCTCTGCCGGATGCTCCAGTACAATATAGATGTCTACACCATACACTCGCCCGAGGAAAGCTTCAGGCAGCTGAAGGAGCTGAGGGATAAAGGGTACACCATGATCGTAGGCGATGTGACCACCTCGGCAATGGCCAAGGAAGTAGGCATGAATGCTATCCTCATCATGAGCGGTGCAGACAGCATAAAGGCTGCTATCAATCAGGTGATTCAGCTGGAAAGCGTCAAACGTAAGGTGCAGAAAAGCACCGGATATCTGGACACGATAAGCGATACTATGCCGCTTTTCGTAGCAATGTACGATGAGAAGGGTGAAAGGATTTTTACCAACGACGCCAGGTGGGAAAGATTTCCCGCTGCCGCCTCCTATATAGAGAAGCACAGTCAAAGGTTCGTGGAATCCGATGAACTGGACGAAAGCGCCAGAATTAAAGAGAAGATCGTGGTCGTCAATACGGCAAAGGAAATGGATGAGAACGGAGAGACCATCACCGTAGTATACGGCAAAGAGGTGAATCCGCTGAATGATGAA
>JAFTHD010000278.1 GCA_017457585.1 Bacillota bacterium
CAGGACGAGAGAGCAGTACTACGAGGGCAAAGCCAACTGGTCTGTCATCGCGGAGGTGAAGAAAGCGGTAAGCATCCCGGTCATAGGTAACGGCGACGTAATGACAGGGGAAGATGCCATAAGGATGATGGATGAGACGGGATGCGATGGCGTCATGATAGCAAGGGGAGCGCTGGGTAATCCATGGATATTCGAAGAATGCAAAGTTCTGTGGGAAGGTGAACTGACCGCGATAACCGATGCTCTGCGGCCGTCCCGCGAGGAGCGAATAGAAACCCTGCTCGCCCATTTCGACATGGTATGCGCAGACAAAGGTGAGAGAGTTGCTGTACGGGAGATGAGAAAGTTCATTGGCTGGTATGTCAAAGGAATGCACGGTGCTGCGGCTCTCAGACGGGTCACCAATTCCATCGAGGGAGCAGAGGAGCTCAAAAAAACGCTCAGAACCTTTGAAATCAGTGGGATGTAACCAGTTTCAAAAAATTCAATTAAGCGCTTTGAAAATTCTGTCAACTATGTTATAATAAGAGGACACAATGTGAAATGAGGCACATTGTGTCCTCTATTTATTACCCAGACTGACATAGAACTTTGGGTGTTGGTAAAGAATTCGCACATTTTTAGAGTAAAGTAGAGAGGTGGAATTTGTATGAGTAGGTTAGAATTTAAGACAAAAAGCCGAGCTCAGCAGACTGCGGAGAACCTTTACGCAGACATCGAGAGAAGGGTTATCGCCAGTCCTCCGGGTCAGTGCCCAGTGGACATGGCTGAATCATTCCTCGGCTTGTGTCATGCACAGTCCTGCGGCAAATGCGTACCGTGTAGACTGGGCGTTGCACAGATGCTGAGTATTCACAGAGATATTCTGGATCTTGGCAAGACTGTTCCTATGGACAGACTTGATCTTCTCCAGAAAACTGCTGAATCCGTTAAGGCTTCGGCTGACTGTGCCATCGGCAAAGAAGCTGCAAACCTTGTTCTCAAGAGCCTTGAAGGCTTCAGAGAGGACTATGAAGAGCATATCCTGTACAACAGATGTGCACAGAGCGTGCTCGATTCAAGATGTCCTGTTGCATGCGTAGAAGGATGTCCGGCTCACGTAGACGTACCTGGATACACTGCACTCGTAAGGGCAGGCAGATACGACGATGCCGTAAGGCTGATCAGAAAGGACAACCCTTTCCCTACCGTATGTGCACACATCTGCGAGCATCCGTGCGAGCACAGGTGCAGAAGACAGCTTGTTGACTCACCGGTCAACATCAGAGGACTCAAGAAGTACGCTGTGGACAACTGCTCAGAGACAGTACCGGTTCCTGAGAAAATGGACGAGACAGGCAAGAAGGTTGCCATCATCGGCGGCGGTCCATCAGGACTTACGGCTGCATACTTCCTGGCACTCATGGGTCACAAGCCGACCGTTTACGAGAAGAGAAGCCAGCTGGGCGGCATGCTCAGGTACGGTATTCCTAACTACAGACTTCCGAGAGAAAGACTGCAGTGGGATATCGACGCGATTCTCAGTACCGGCGTGGAAGTCAGACTCAACTGCGACTTTGCAGACGAAGGTATCGAAGAACTGATGAAAAAGTACGACGCTACTTTCATCTCCATCGGTGCACACACCCACAAGACCATCGGAATCGACGGCGAATATCTCCACAACGTTGTTCCTGCAGTAGAAATGCTGAGAGGTATCGGAGACGACGCGATGCCTGATTTCAGGGGCAAAGCCGTATGCGTTATCGGTGGTGGTAACGTTGCCATGGACGTTGCAAGAACGGCCAAGAGACTGGGCGCAAGCGAGGTAAACATCGTCTACAGAAGAAGAAGAGCCGACATGACTGCCCTCGACGAGGAAATTGACGGTGCTATAGCAGAAGGCTGCAACCTGATGGAACTGAAGGCTCCTGCAAGAATCTTGGGAGATGACGATGAGAACGTTAAGGCACTCGTTGTTCAGCAGCAGATGTCAGGTGAGTCAGACAGATCCGGAAGACCGAGACCTGTTCCTGCTAATTCTCCGGAAGAGGTAATCCCTTGCCAGATTATCATTTCTGCAATCGGTCAGGGCATCGACTATGCCGACTTCAAGGAAACTAACGTAGTAGTCAACGAACGCAGAGGACTTTTCGTTACGAACCAGGCCAACGAAGCACAGGGTAACCCTGGCGTATACGCAGGCGGTGACTGCGTAACAGGTCCATCGACTGTAATCAACGCTATCGCAGCAGGTAAGGTTGCCGCTGCAAATATAGATGAATATCTCGGATACAACCACGAAATCTCCGTGGATGTTGACATCCCTATCCCTGTAGCAGAGGACAAGAAGCCTACGGGAAGAGCTGAACTGAGACTGAGATACGCCCACGAACGTGGAGGAGACTTCCACGGAATCGAAGGCGGATACTCTCTCGAAGAGGCACTTCAGGAGGCAGGCAGATGTCTCAGGTGTGACTACAACGGTCTTGGAATATTCAGAGGAGGGAGGAACGAGAAATGGTAAACATCACGATAAATGGCGAAAAGTTATCCGTTAATGAAGGTACTACCATACTCGAGGCTGCTAAGTCGGTGGACATAGCGATTCCTACTCTTTGTTATCTCAAAGATATCAACGAGATCGGTGCCTGCAGAGTATGTTCTGTAGAAATCGAAGGGATGAACGACCTGGTGGCTGCATGTAATACTGCATGTGAAGACGGCATGGTGATTCATACCAACAGCCCGAAGGCAAGAACTGCAAGAAGAACCAACGTTGCCCTCATCCTGGCGGACCACGACTGCAAGTGCGCTACATGCGCAAGGGGCGGC
>JAFTHD010000022.1 GCA_017457585.1 Bacillota bacterium
AAGTGGAAAGGAGGAAGAATATGGATTTTTCATTAACGAAAGAACAGGCTATGCTTAAGAAACTGGCTGCTCAGTTCGCTGAAGAAGAACTCGAACCAGTAGCAGCTGAAATCGATGAGACTCATGAATTTCCAGTAGACAACTTCGCTAAGATGGTAAAGCTGGGCTTCACAGGTATCGGTGTTAAGGAAGAGTACGGCGGAACTGGTGGCGGAATGCTGGAAAAGGTTATCGCAGTTACAGAATTTGCTAAGAAGTGTATGGCTTCAGCAGCAACTCTTTCAATTCACCTTATCGCACCTCATACTATTCAGGATTTCGGTACTGCAGAACAGAAAGAAAAGTATCTGCCAAGACTGACTAAGGGCGGTGAGCTGGGCGCATTTGCACTGACAGAGCCAAACGCAGGATCAGACGCAGCAGGCGTTAAGACAGTTGCAGTTTATGATGAAGCTACAGACGAGTACGTAATCAACGGTACGAAGTGCTTTATCTCAGGCGGAGCAAGAGCAGGCGTTCTGGTTATCTTCGCTATGACAGAGCCAAAGCTGGGAACAAGAGGAATGTCTGCATTCATCATCGAAGCAGGAATGCCTGGTTTCTCATATGGTAAGATCGAGAACAAGATGGGTATCAGAGGTTCAGAGACTGCTGAGCTGGTATTCGAAGATTTAAGAGTTCCTGCAGCTAACCTGCTGGGCAAGAAGAACGGCGGATTCAAGATCGCCATGAAGGCACTGAATGCAGCAAGAATCGGTGTTGCAGCTCAGGCTCAGGGCGTTGCTGACGAAGCGATCGCACTTTCCGTTCAGTACGCTGGCGAAAGAGTTCAGTTTGGTAAGCCAATCGCAGCTCTTCAGGGTATCCAGTGGTACATCGCTGACATGGCAACAAAGACAGAAGCAGCAAGAAACCTTACTTACTATGCTGCATGGCTGGCTGACACAGGCAAGGACTTCATGTGCGAAGCTGCTATGGCAAAATACAACGCTGCAGAGAATGCTCGTTTCGTTGTAAACCTCGCATTACAGATCCACGGTGGATATGGATACATGCACGATTATCCATTAGAGAGAATGTACAGAGACGCTAAGATCACTGAGATCTACGAAGGTACAGCAGAAATCCACAAGGTAGTTATTTCAAGAGCTGTAATGAGCAAATAGGAAGGGAGAGCACTAAAAATGAGAATTTATGTTTGTGTAAAACAGGTTCCTGATACATCCGGCGTTGTAGCTGTAAACGAAGACGGTACTCTGAACCGTGCTTCCATGCAGACTATCATCAACCCTGATGACTTAGTAGCAATGGAACAGGCACTTAAGATTAAAGATGAAACTGGTTGCCAGGTAACAGCAGTAACAATGGGACCTCCTCCTGCAGAAGGAATGCTCAGAGAACTGCTGGCAATGGGAGCTGACGACGCTATCCTGATTTCCGCAAGAGAATTCGGCGGATCAGATACATTCGCAACTTCACAAATTATCGGCGCAGCAATCAACTACACTGGACTGTCAGACGAAGACATGATCTTCTGCGGAAGACAGGCTATCGACGGAGATACAGCTCAGGTAGGACCTCAGATTGCAGAAAAGCTCGGTCTGCCACAGATTTCATACGCAGCAGAAATCAAGAAGGAAGGCAACGACGTAACTGTAAAGAGAATGCTGGAAGACGGCTACATGATGATCAAGCAGCAGACACCTTGTCTCGTAACTTGCATCAGCGATCAGGACAGCCACCCAAGAATGATGTCCATCGCAGGTATCAACGCAGCTTACAAGAAGCCTTACACAGTTCTGGACTTCGAAGCACTGAAGGATGAACCGCTCATCGAGCTGGACAAGATCGGTCTTAAGGGATCTCCTACGAACATCTTCGTATCATTTACACCTCCTCTCAAGGGCATCGGAACTATGCTGGAAGGTAATGATAAGAAGACAACTGATACGTTAGCGTCAATGTTATTAGAGAAACACGTTATCTAAGAAAGGAGACAAATCATGGCTTACAATAGCAGTGATATCAGTGCTTTTGAGAATATTTGGGTATTTTGTGAACAGAGAAACGGTGTTATGATGAACACCTCATACGAGCTGGTTTCAGAAGCAAGAAAGCTTGCTGACGAGAGAGGCTCAAAGTTAGTAGGTCTCCTTCTCGGACACAACGTTGGAGATCTGGCTAAGGAAGTTGGTGGATATGGTGCTGATGAAGTTATCGTTATCGACGATCCAGCTCTCGAAATCTACACTACTGATGCATACACGAAGGCCATCTGTGACTGCGCAATGGATCTTAAGCCTGAAGTAATCCTCCTGGGAGCTTCAAACATCGGTAGAGACCTTGGTCCAAGATGTGCTGCAAGACTGACAACAGGTCTGACTGCAGACTGTACGCACCTGGACATCGACATGAACGTATATACAGACTTCCTGAGAGGAGCATCCACTCTTCCAGAAGCAAGATATGCTAAGTTCAACATGGAAGACGTTAACCTGAAGATGACAAGACCTGCATTCGGCGGACACCTGATGGCTACAATCATCTGCCCAAGATTCCGTCCTTGCATGTCAACTGTAAGACCTGGCGTAATGAAGAAGGCTCCATTTGATCAGGCAAAGGCTGACGCTTGCGTAATCACTAACTACAGCGTATCGATTACAGAAGACGATCTTAAGACTCAGGTTCTCGACGTTGTTAAGGCAACAAAGAAGATCGTTGACCTGATCGGTGCAGACGTAATCGTATCAGTAGGAAGAGGAATCAGCAAGGATATCGAAGGCGGTATCAAACTGGCTGAGAAGCTGACTGATGCATTCGGCGGCGGCGTTGTTGGCGGATCCCGTGTAACGGTTGACTCAGGTTGGCTTTCATCAGACCACCAGGTTGGACAGACTGGTAAGACTGTACACCCTAAGGTTTATGTGGCTCTCGGTATTTCAGGATCAATCCAGCACAAGGCAGGAATGCAGGATTCAGAACTGATCATCGCAGTAAACAAGGATGAGAACGCTCCAATCTTCGAAATCGCTGACATCGGTATCGTAGGAGACCTGTTCAAGGTAGCTCCTCTCATGATCGATTCACTGAACGAAGCAAGAGCTTCAAAGTAATTCAGGTTCTGTTATCCATAGTATAAAAGGAGTGTATTATGAAACAGGTATTTGAAGGCCTTAAAGTAGTAGACCTTACTTCAGCGCTCAACGGTCCTTTCGGAACGATGTTCTTGGCAGACTACGGTGCAGAAGTTATCAAGGTAGAACCTCTCGGCGGCGAACAGTGCCGTACATGGGGACCTTTTGAAAAAGAATCAGGCGAAAGCGCATTCTTTGCACAGTACAACAGAAATAAGAAGGGCACAACTCTGAACCTTAAGTCAGACAAGGGCCGTGAGATGCTGTACGAGCTGGTTAAGGATGCTGACGTTTTCGTTGAAAACTATAAGGGCGGCGTAACGAAGAAGCTGCAGATCGATTACGAGACGATTAAGAAGATTAACCCTCGTATCATCTACGCGTCAAGTGCAGGATTCGGTCAGAC
>JAFTHD010000023.1 GCA_017457585.1 Bacillota bacterium
AACAGCGGCAATGCCAACACGTGTGCTCCCAACGGAATAGAGATAGCAGAGGAGACCTGTAGGATTACGGCAGAAGCGCTGGGACTTAAGGCAACCGACATCGTCGTAGCGTCCACAGGCGTAATCGGTCAGGAACTGAGCATAGAACCTTTTAAGACAGGTGTTCCAAAGCTTGCCGGAATGCTCAGCACAGACGGCGGATCACAGGCGGCAGAGGCGATTATGACGACGGATACCGTTTCCAAGTCCATTGCAGTATCCTTTGAGGCAGGCGGCAAAGAGTGTGTTATCGGGGGTATAGCCAAGGGATCCGGAATGATAAACCCGAACATGGCAACCATGCTTTCATTTATAACGACGGATGCGGCAATCTCTCCTGAGATGCTTCAGATGGCTCTTGATGAGGATATCAAGACGAGCTACAATCAGATATGTGTAGACGGCGATACGTCAACCAATGACACGGTAGCCGTTCTCGCAAACGGTCTTGCAGGAAACGAACAGATTACAGAGAAGGGTGCGGACTATGACGCCTTTGCAGACGCCCTTCATCAGGTGACGGTGTATCTCGCAAAGTGTCTTGCAAGAGACGGAGAGGGCGCCACCAAGCTGATCGAATGCAATGTAAAGGGTGCTCCCGACGAAGCCATCGCAAGGAGCGTAAGCAAGTCGGTCATTGCATCGGACCTTCTCAAGGCTGCCATATTCGGATCCGACGCCAACTGGGGCAGGGTGCTCTGCGCCATCGGATATGCAGAGGGCGATTTCAGCGCAGACAACATTGACGTTACCATGTCCTCTGAAGCGGGCAGCGTCTTTGTATGCCAGGGCTCGCGCCACAAGGAATATTCGGAAGAGGAGGCCAGCGTCATACTGGCAAAGGATGAGATTGTCATAGATGTGGACCTGAATCAAGGGCAGGCGGAGGCTACGGCCTGGGGATGTGATCTCACATACGATTACGTTAGAATCAATGGTGACTACAGGAGCTGATTATGTTAATAAAGGACGACGACAGGAACATTCAGAAAAATCTTGAGAAGGCAGAGGTGCTCATAGAAGCCCTGCCGTATATAAGAAGATTTAACAGAAGATTTATGGTCGTGAAGTACGGCGGAAGTGCAATGGTGGATGAAGAGCTAAAGAAGAGCGTTATTCAGGACGTGGTTCTTCTGAAGCTGGTAGGATTCAAACCTATCATCGTCCACGGCGGCGGCAAGGAGATAAGCAAATGGGTGGACAAGGTGGGAATGGATACGGAGTTCGTAGATGGATTCCGCAAGACCGATGAGGACACCATGGAGCTTGCGGAGATGGTGCTGGGCAAGGTGAACAAGGATCTTGTTACCAACGTGCAGATGCTGGGCGTGAGAGCAGCCGGTATCAGCGGCAAGGACGGGGGCCTGTTCAAAGTTAAGAAAAAGACGCCAGGCGGCAAGGACATAGGATTTGTCGGAGATATCGTGGACGTGGACACGAAGATTCTGAGAGACCTGATCAAGAAGGACTTCCTGCCGATTGTATTCCCTGTAGGCATGGACGAAGAGGGAAACACGTACAACATCAATGCAGATGAGGCGGCAAGCGCCATTGCAGAGGCTCTCGAAGCCGAGAAGCTGGTGTATCTCTCAGATGTAGAGGGCGTGAGAATGGATGCGGACGATCCGGAGTCGGTCATATCAGAACTCTACGTGGAAGAAGCGAAGAAGCTGATCGAAGACGGAGTCATATCGGGCGGCATGCTGCCGAAGATAAACAACTGCATCAAGGCGATAGAGAATGGCGTTTCAAGAATACATATCATGGATGGAAGAATTCCACACAGTATTTTGCTCGAAATATTTACGAACAAAGGTATAGGAACGGCAATATTAACGGAAAGCGAGGAGCGATATTTCGATGAGTATGACGAAGAACGAGATACAGAGTCTCGATAAGGAACACATAGTAGGCACTTACGCCAGGTTTGATCTTGCCATCGATCACGGCAAGGGCGCGCGCTGCGTTTCGGTGGACGGCAAGGAGTACATCGACTTCACCTCCGGAATCGGCGTGAACTGTCTGGGATACTGCGATGAAGGATGGGTCAAGGCTGTGACAGAACAGGTAGCAAAGCTTCAGCACTGCTCAAACCTGTTTTATTCTGAGCCCCAGGTCAAGGTGGCGAAGGCGCTTACGGAGAGGACTGGCCTGAAGAAGGTCTTCTTCGGTAATTCAGGCGCCGAGGCCAATGAAGCGGCCATTAAGACAGCCAGGAAGTACGGTACGTCCAATAAAGGAGAAAACTGCAACAAGATTATTTCTCTCGTCAACTCCTTCCACGGAAGGACGATGGCTACCATCACAGCAACAGGTCAGGAGCACTACCATAAGTACTTCACACCTTTCCTTGACGGATTCCTCTATTGCCCTGCAAACGATGTCGAAGCTCTAAAGGCTCTGGTATCAGAGGATGTCTGCGCAATCATGTTTGAGATGGTTCAGGGAGAGGGCGGCGTCCTCGACCTTGACAAGGAATTCGTTCAGGCGGCTGCGGAGATATGCAAAGCAAATGACATTCTCTTCATCGTGGACGAGGTGCAGACAGGTATCGGAAGGACGGGCAAATTCTTTGCGTACGAATACTTCGGCATTGAGCCCGACATCGTGTCCTTTGCAAAGGGAATCGGCGGAGGCCTGCCGCTGGGCGGAACGCTTTTCGGAGAAAAGACATGCGACGTGCTCACCGCAGGTGACCACGGAACAACCTACGGCGGAAATCCTGTGGCGACGGCAGGGGCAGCATACGTACTATCCAGGATAGACGACGCATTTTTGGAAGACGTCACAGCGAAAGGTCAGTACATCAGGGAAAAGCTCCTGGCAAGTCCTAAGGTAAAGAGCGTGAGCGGACTCGGTCTCATGCTTGGGATTGAAACGGACAGCGAAAAGAGTGCATCAGACATCGTTAAGGCGGCGCTTGAGGACGGCCTTATGGCGCTTACGGCTAAGGATAAGATAAGGCTTCTGCCGCCGCTTTCCATCACCTATGAGGAAATCGATGAAGGCCTTGAAATACTAATTAAAGCAATTGAAGGATAAATTGAAGGGTTGGAGAAATGAAGAGAAAGATACTTGCAATACTGCTCAGTTTAACGTTTGTCTTTGCATTTACTGCATGCGGAGACAGCAAGAGTTCAATGTCCTATGACGATTACAATCTCGATGAATATCTCGATGTAGGAGATTACAAAGGTCTCGAGGTTGCGCCGTACAAAGTGTCCGTTTCTCAGGATGAGATTGACGCCGATGTAAAGAGCACCCTGGAGGCTGCCGCAAAGGATGTTGATCTCACGAAGGATGATGAGATCAAGAAGGGCGATACGGTTAATATCGACTACGTCGGCAAAATTGACGGCAAAGAGTTCGAAGGCGGCTCGGCGGAAGGGTCGGATCTTGAAATCGGAAGCGGATCCTTTATCGAGGGATTTGAGGACGGCCTCATCGGCAAGAAAATAGGCGATAAGGTGGATTTGAACCTGCAGTTCCCTGAAAGCTACGGCAATAAGGATGTGGCCGGCAAGGACGTTGTGTTCTCGGTAACCATCAATTCTGCGAAGAGATCCGTTGCCCCTACGGAAGAGGCGTTTGTCAAGGAGAACGCAGCGTACGAATCGGTAGAGGATTTTGAAAAGGCAGTAAAAAAGAAACTGAAGAATAAGAAGGAAGAACAGGCGATTATGGATCAGAAGCAGTCCCTTTGGTCCGATGCCCTCGACAATACCACGGTAAATACGTATCCCGACAGGGAAGTTGATGCGTATAAAGAGCTGAACAGCAGTCAGATCGACAAGTACGCAGAGTCTTACGGAGTGAGCAGGGAAGATATGCTCAAGCAGTATGGATTTGAGAAGGAAGAGGATTTCACGTCCGTCAACGAGGACAGCAGCAAGCTGCGCGTGAAGCAGGAAATGCTCATCGAATATATAGCTGCGAAGGAAGGTATCGAGTATACCGACAAGGAAGCAGAGGAAATGCTGCAGCAGATGAAGGACAGCGGATACGATGAGGATTCCATCAAGGAGCAGACGGGAAGAGAAGCGGAAGACTACATCCATATCGAACTGCTCTATGAGAAGGTACTGGATTTCCTCCTTGAAAATGCAGACGTAACAGGTGCCGCAAAGGAGTACTGATCCCCGTAGCAGGTAAAGTATACAATATTATTGTGTATTAAATATTGTACATGAATGGATATGGTGATAATATAAAATGCGTCGGGTCTATGCCCGACGCAATGCTTTATTTTTGGGAGGATAAGTTATTATGAATTTCACTGAATTGCTTGATAAGATTGATGACGTCGTTTGGGGCGTTCCGCTTATCATTCTTATCATGGGAACAGGCATCCTGCTCACCATAAGGCTGAGGGTGCTTCAGTTCAGCAAGCTGGGACTGGCGCTGAAGTATATGGTGAAGAATGAAGAGGATGGTGTTGGAGAGGTTACCAGCTTCGGAGCACTCTGTACGGCTCTGGCTGCGACGATTGGTACAGGTAACATCGTCGGTGTTGCTACCGCTGTCGTGGCAGGAGGCCCTGGAGCACTCTTTTGGATGATCATTGCAGCATGCTTCGGTATGGCTACCAAGTATTCCGAAGGTCTCCTGGCTGTTAAGTACAGGGAAGAAAAAGAAGGCGGCAGATTCCTTGGCGGCCCGTTCTACTACATCGAGAAGGGAATGGGCTCAGGCTGGAAGTGGCTTGCCAAGCTCTTCGCCATATTCGGAATCGGCGCAGGTCTTCTCGGTATCGGTACCATCACGCAGGTAAACGGTATCGCATCGGCTACGAAGACGTTCTTTGACCCTGATACACAGCATGCCGTGACCATATTCGGAACCCAGTATTCCATCGTTACAGTCATTGCAGCCATCGTAGTTGCAGGTGTAACGGCGCTCGTCGTAATCGGAGGACTTCAGAGAATCGCAAACGTAACGTCCATAGTAGTGCCTTTCATGGCAATTATGTACGTAATCGTTTGTCTCGCCATTATTATTTTCAACATTAAACATGTCCCGGAAGCTGTTGTAAGAATCATTGAGAGTGCATTCGGCATCAGGGCTATTGGCGGTGGTGCTCTCGGCGCTATGATGATCGCCATGCAAAAGGGTGTCGCAAGAGGAATTTTCTCAAATGAGGCAGGTCTGGGAAGCGCGCCTATCGCTGCTGCTGCAGCTCGTACCAATGAGCCTGCAAGACAGGGTCTTGTAACCATGACCGGTACATTCATCGATACCATCTGCATCTGTACGATGACAGGCCTTGCGATCATGACTACGGGCGCATACGATGTTGCCCTTGATAAGGGCCTTGAGGGCGTAGAGGTAACAGCACAGGCCTTCGGCGCAGGTCTTCCTTGGCCTGATAGAGTCGGCTCCTGCGTGCTCATGATTTGCCTTGCATTCTTCGCATTCACGACCATTCTCGGGTGGGACTACTACAGTGAAAGATGTCTGGAGTACCTGACCGGAGGACACCTTGGTATCGTGAAGGCTTACAGATGGCTCTACATATTCGCAGTTCTCATCGGACCGTTCCTGACCGTTGCTGCAGTATGGACAATCGCTGATATCTTCAACGGCCTCATGGCAATTCCTAACCTGATCGCACTGGTTGTGCTCAGCGGCGTAGTTGTGGCGGAGACGAAGAAGTATCACGACAAGCTGGCAAAAATGAAGTTATAAGAGCCGGCTGTTAGGAACCGATATTGATTAATTTGAGGCGGAACTCTAACCGCCTCTTTTTCTTTGCACAGGCGGTCTTCTATCGTAGAAGGACTTGGTGACGGGTGACTTTTACAATCATACAAGAGATAATGCAGTACTGGAC
>JAFTHD010000024.1 GCA_017457585.1 Bacillota bacterium
GTTGGTACAGGTGCTCAGAGTGATCAGCTGATCTCCGTACTCTGGAACGATTCCCGTATCGTAGCTGCTCTCAGACTTTACCCCGGCGATATATTCGTCGAACTCTTCCTGGGTCGATATGCCTGCACACTGGTAATATCTGAAGCCCTCTTCCGATTCATCCTTTATCCTGGAGTAGCCAGCCGCGATCACCTGATACGTTCCCTGACCGCCTTTGTATATGGTGTCGAACTTTATGGTCATGTGACTGTTGTAAAAATCGGCGTCCTTGTACTTGACGATGTCGTGGAACATGGTGCCGTTTCTCATGTTATGCCCGTATATGAGAAAGTTTGACGTCGGCAGGAATATATCGCTGTTCGCATCCATAAAAGGAACGCCTTCCGTCGAATACTCTCCATCGAAGTTTCGCCTGAGATAGTATTCCGGGTCATCCTTAGTCTGCATTACAGGGAAGTCAATCTTCGTACCCTCTATGGTTATCCATCCTATAAGGTCATGGTTCTTCTGCCAGATTGGAACGTATTTGCCTATGATTGTTCCATTTTCCGTCTCCAGATCCTTGAGAAGTTCCATGTTCTTAAGGTCTGTCAGCTTATTCATCTCGTTATATGCGTCGATAAAGTACTTAGCCAGGACGCCGCCTGCTCCTACGAATACTATCAGGCATATTACGATTATAATTTTTCTCACGATCCCCATATTGCGTTCCTCACTTTTGCGCATCACGTTGTAAATATGATAAATTGGTCTTGAAAACAGGAAGAAGACTGAATATAATAAGAGCAAGAGGTACCGTAGAAAACGGTTGACCTTAGTGGTTACTAAAAACCGCCTCAGTCACCAGCCGGGCGGTTTTTTCTTGTCAAAGTAACGGTAATTCGTATCTGACCCCTGTGAAGGGTGATCGTAATTCTCATATTACCGACCTCCTTTCCTGAATGCCTCGCCCTGTACCTCCTTTCATCAGGCGGTGGGTGATAACGTGTCGGAAAGGTCAACCGCTTTGTCTGGCCTCTTGCCGTTTTCATTATGACATGAAACGGCACATTTGAAAACCTTTTTTTAACATTTTATGATATTTTTTCCATCTCTGGGCTGCTGCCCTGTTTTTTATTGCCCTACCTGTTCTTAAACTCCGCAGGCCTGCGTTCTACAAAGGCATGCATCCCCTCGACTCTGTCCTCAGACGAGAATGCTCTGTAGAAGGACTCGATTTCAAGCCTGAGTCCCGTCTTGAGATCACACTGGATTCCATTGTTTATTGCAGACTTTGCCACATCGATGGCTATAGGCGCCATGCCGCATATCTTCTTCGCTAATGCCTCGGCTGTCTCCATCAGTTCCTCTGCAGGAACCACCTGATCCACAAGTCCGATTCTATAGGCTTCCTGCGCGTCAATGGTCTCAGCTCCGAGTATCAGCTTCTTTGCCATGCCCCTTCCAACCAGGCGCGGCAGCCTCTGCGTTCCACCGTATCCCGGAATGATGCCAAGTCCCACTTCAGGCTGACCGAACTTGGCTTTTTCCGATGCGATCCTTATATCGCAGGACATGGCCAGCTCGTTTCCGCCGCCGAGGGAAAAACCATTTATCGCCGCTATGACAGGCTTGCGGTTGTTCTCTATCATGTCCATCAACTTATGCCCCGTTATGACCATCTCGCGACCTTCGGCTCCCGTAAGCCTTCCCATCTCTTCGATGTCAGCACCGGCGATGAAGGACCTTCCGGCTCCCGTTATAATCACAACCTTGACCGTTTCATCCTCATCAACCCTGTGAAAAAGGTCGTCCAGCTCCGCCACTACCTCAAGGTTCAATGCATTGAGCGCCTCCGGACGGTTCATCGTCACGTAACCGATTCCGTCTTTTACTTCGAATAAAATGTGTTCATATTCCATGATTCTTCACCTAAAGTTTGCAGGGCCGTTTGGCCCCGCGTTGTTATTTTATGTCGGTTGTTTCGTAAAGTTCGCCTGGCTCATGACCGGATAAGCGCGCAGCGACCGTTTCTTCACAGGCGCCAATTTCAGCCACTCACAAAGTTATGGCATTACGCTATCGCGAAGTCTGACAGCCACAAAGTTGCATTCGCAGCATCTCGCGTCTATGCGTTCCTGCCTCTTGCGAAGGCTTCCTTATTCAGCTCCACGAATTTCGGCTTCACGAATTTTTCGATGACCGAAATCCACTCTTCCTCCGTAAACGGTAGAGCCTTCGATGCAGCGCCCAGGAGCACCACGTTTACAGCCTTTACGCTGCCGCACTCCGTCGCAATCTTCAGCGCGTCCAGAGTCTTAACATCGCCGGCGTTTTCGGCGAGCGTCCCCATGATATCCTCAGGATACTCTGCCTGCTTCAGCACTACCGGCATCGGCATGATCTGCTGAGTATTCATGTAGATGGTTCCGCCCTCTTTCAGATACGGCAGCCACCTGTACGCCTCCAGCTCCTCAAATGCCAGTATTACGTCCGCATCGCCCTTCTCGATGAGCGGCGAATTGACGGTATCATCACTGATCTTAACGTGGGTCACCACGCTGCCGCCTCTCTGGGACATGCCGTGAACCTCGCTCAGCTTAACGTCGTACCCTTTTATCAGCGCCAGATTGCCGAGAAGTACGCTGGCCAGAAGAGTTCCCTGACCGCCCACGCCTACGATTAGAATATTCGTGTTCATGTGTTAGGCCTCCTTTCCCGGTACTTCAATAGCACTGAACCTGCACACCTTCGTGCAAAGTCCGCAGCCTACGCAGCTCTCTGGGAGAATGTAAGGCTTGCCGTCCTTCTCTTCGATGGCAGGACAGCCGATCTTCATGCACATCTTGCAGTTCTTGCAGTCATCGTTTATCACGTGAACTGTCATCGGCTGTTTCACGATGAGGGCGCAAGGCCTCTCGGTGATTATTACGGAAAGTTCGTCCCGCTTCGTCTCCTCGCGCAGGACCTTTTCGAGTCTCTCCAGGTCGAACGGATCTACCTGAACCACGTTCTTAACGCCGAGTGCTCTGCAAACCTCAGGCAGGTTTACCGCCGGCGCTTCTTCGCCCTTTGCATTCTTTCCGGAGGCCGGATTCTGCTGGTGTCCTGTCATTCCTGTGATTCTGTTGTCCAAAATGATGACGGTTCCTGTAGAGCCGTTGTATGCCATGTTGAGAAGTCCCGTTAGTCCTGAGTGCAGGAACGTGGAGTCGCCCAGCACTGCAACGGTGTTGTCGCTGGAACCCGTCGCCTTCTCAAAACCGTGAGCCATACCGATGGAAGCGCCCATGCAAAGGCAGGTGTCCATAGCAGCCGTAGGAGGCAGTGCA